>NZ_JBNBPL010000002.1:0-259746 GCF_059412425.1 Pantoea sp. CFCC18177 | reverse complement strand
CGGCGCGAAAATCGCGCCGCTACGTTACCTGAAGCTTGAACCGTCTTTATTTCTTTTTAGGCCAGTCGTCGTCATCGTCCCATTTATCGTTAAAGTCGCGATGTGGTGGCAGATCCGGTTTATTTTCCATGAATTTTTTATGGTCGATACGTTTTAGGTCTTTATAAACGTTCATTAAGATACCGACCATCAGCAGGATCACTAAGATCCACCAGTACTCTTTTAAGAATTCCATCCCCTTGCTCCTTTAGCGTGCTTAAGCGATCAGCTGTTCCATGATGCGCTGATACATACGGCTGAGCATCTGCAAATCTGACGCTTTCACGCACTCATTGATCTTATGAATGGTGGCATTCACCGGGCCCAGTTCCACCACCTGCGCACCCATACGCGCGATAAAGCGACCGTCTGAGGTGCCGCCGGTGGTCAGCAACTGTGGCTTGATTTCATTATAGTGTGCGACAGCGTTTACCACGGCATCGACCAGTTTTCCGCGTGAGGTCAGGAACGGCTGACCGGAAACATTCCACTCCAGCGTGTAACGCAGTTGGTGGCGATCGAGCAATTCAGCAACGCGATCTTTGATCATCTGATCGGTGAGCTGGGTGCTGAAACGGAAGTTGAACTGCACGAAAAATTCGCCTGGAATGACGTTGTTGCTGCCGGTGCCGGCCTGCACGTTGGCGATCTGCATGCTGGTCGGTGGGAAGAATTCGTTACCCTGATCCCACTCGGTGGCGACCAGTTCATTCAACGCTGGCATGGCACGATGCACTGGGTTATCCGCCAGATGCGGATAAGCCACGTGGCCCTGAACGCCGTGAATCGTCAGGTTAGCGGTCATCGAACCACGACGGCCATTTTTCACCACGTCACCCACAATTTCAGTACTGGAAGGTTCGCCCACCAGGCAGTAATCCATGCGTTCGTTGCGTGCCATCAGGCGTTCTACTACCTTCACCGTACCATTGACGGCGCTGGCCTCTTCGTCAGAGGTGATCAGAAATGCCAGGCGTCCTTTATGCTGTGGATTGGCAGCAACAAAACGCTCGGCCGCCACCACCATGGCTGCCAGCGAACCTTTCATATCTGCCGCGCCTCGGCCAAACAGCATGCCGTCACGAATGGACGGTTCGAAAGGCGGGCTCATCCAGCGATTGGCATCGCCCGGTGGCACGACATCGGTATGGCCGGCAAACGCCAGCGTTTCACCCTGACCGCGCGTTGCCCAGAAGTTCAGCGTATCGCCGATATGCATCTGTTCGACCGTAAAGCCAATCGCTTCGAGACGTGCAATCAGCAGCGCCTGACAACCGGCATCATCCGGGCTAAGGGATGGACGACGAATCAGCTGCTGAGCCAGCTCTATTACCGGACAGAACATGTTATGACTTCTCCTGGATAAAGGTCTGATAATTCTCTTCATTGAAGCCGAGCAGCATAGAGCCGTCTGGTGCACAGAGCAATGGACGTTTAATGATTGACGGCTGTGCCAGCATCAGCGCGGCGGCACTGGCGGCATTATTGACCGCTTCACGCTCGGCCTCCGGCAGCTTGCGCCAGGTGGTGCCACGCGTGTTCAGCAAGGCTTCATAGCCCAGTTTATCGATAAATGCCTGCAGTTGACTGGCCTCTAAGCCATCCGCGCGATAGTCATGAAAGCGGAACGCTACGCCCTGTTGCTCCAGAAAGCGTCGGGCTTTTTTAATGGTGTCGCAATTTTTAATGCCATACATGGTAAACGTCATTTGTCGGTACTCTCCGGTACGTCAGTGATTCTTGTAGTGCCGCTAAAACTTGGGGCAAGCCTGAGCAGGATTGTAACAATACCGCGTAGCTCCGAGATAGCAGGAAATCGGCATTTGAGGCTATTTCCCGCGTAACCTTTCCGTTTGTACGACTTACGATCGCGTCATCAATTTTTTGACTATTTGACCTGGAAATCACCACTTTCTGGGGCCAACCTTCGTATTTCAGTGAAATCTAAATCCAATATCTTGTGTCTTAAGTGCCTAAAACTGACTTAAGCGTTGTTTAAAGGGAGTTACGCCTCAGGCTGAGCGCTATTCGTCAGCTATGGAGGAATTAGCGCACATCTGTACGCCGAAAGCGGTTACAGTTTCCTGGGTGATAATCGAAGCGCGAATCGTAAGCCAGATCAGAATAACCTCAGGTCATGGCAATTCCGTCCAAGCGGGCTTTCTTGTTAAAGATGAGGGGGTTGCTGAAATGTGCGTCAGCCAGCAATTTGTGCAAAATGACGGCAGTTATCGGTGAAATCTACAGCAGTAAAAGGTGTAAACGTATTCACCTGCTGCATAAAGCGGCGTAGAATTGCCCTCACAATAAGAGAGGGTAGTATGATTGACACCGAAATGGGGAACTGGAAAGAATTCATCGAAGCGATGTTACGCAACAAGTAATACGCGAAGAGAAAAGCAGGGCACTCCCAACTTGCTGTAATTCTGGCCAAACTAAACGGGGCAGCGATGATTCGCTGCCCCGTTTTCATTTATGCCTTAATCGTGCGGCTTCTCTTTCAGCGGGAAGCGACGTCGCACCAGTACAAAGAACAGTGGCACAAAGAAGATTGCCAGCACCGTGGCGGAGATCATCCCGCCCATCACGCCGGTACCGACCGCGTGCTGGCTGCCGGAGCCTGCGCCACTGCTGATGGCCATCGGCAGTACGCCGAAGATAAACGCCAGGGACGTCATCAAAATCGGGCGCAGACGCTGGCGAGAAGCTTCTAACGTCGATTCAAGCAGCTCACGCCCTTTGCTGTTAATTTCATTGGCAAACTCCACAATCAAAATGGCGTTTTTTGCCGACAAGCCAATCACTGTTAACAAGCCGACCTGGAAGTAAACATCATTTTCCAGACCACGCATCCAGGTGGCAACCAACGCACCGACCACACCCAGTGGCACCACCAGCATCACCGAGAACGGAATAGACCAGCTCTCATACAGTGCGGCCAGACACAGGAACACCACCAGCAGCGAAATCGCATACAGCGCCGGGGCCTGAGAACCAGAGAGACGTTCCTGATAAGAGGCACCGGTCCATTGGAAGCCCACGCCAAGCGGCAATTGACCCACCAACTTCTCCATCACATCCATCGCCGTTCCGCTACTCACACCGTTCGCCGCTTCACCGACGATTTCCAGTGAAGAGTAACCATTGTAACGCTCCAGGCGCGGTGAACCGGTCTCCCAACGGCTGGTGGCAAAGGCAGAGAAGGGCACCATGGTGCCGCTGCTGTTACGCACGTACCATTTATTGACGTCCTCTGGCAGCATGCGGAATTCCGCTGCGGCCTGTACATAGACCTTCTTCACGCGGCCACGATCGAGGAAGTCATTGACGTAGGTCGATCCCCAGGCGGTGGTCAGCGTATCGTTGATAGTGTCGAGTGATACGCCAAGCGCCTGCGCTTTGCGCTGATCGACATCGATCTGCAACTGTGGGCTGTCATCCAGGCCGTTATGGCGCACGCGTGACAGCGAAGGGTTGCTGTCTGCCAGTTCCAGTAATTTGTCGCGCATCGCCATCAATTGGGTATGACCAATGCCGGCGTGATCCTGCAGCTCCATATCGAAACCTGACGAACTGCCCATGCCGGTAATCGCCGGTGGACTGCTGGCGATTACCCGTCCTTCTTTGATCTTGTGGAAGGCTTTGGTGGCGCGATCGATAATGGCGAACGAAGTACGATCGCTGCCTGGGCGCTCTTCCCAATCTTTCAGGCGAACAAACAGGCGCGCCACGTTCTGACCGTTACCGCCAGGACCGGCACCAATGGTCGAGAACACCGACAGCACGTTATCTTTCTCGGCGGTCATGTAGTAGTTTTCGACTTTCGCCACCACGTTGGAGGTCTGCTGTAAGGTGGCCCCCGCAGGTAACTGCACTTGCGTCAGGAACACACCACGGTCTTCCAGCGGCAGGAACGATGTCGGCAGGCGAATAAACAGAAAAGCCATCACGCCGATGATGCCGAGATAGAGCACCAGCCAGCGCCCCCCCTTCATCAGAATGCGTGCGACACCCCGCTCATAGCGCTCAGCACTGGCGTTGAAGTTGCGGTTGAACCAGCCAAAGAAGCCACGGCGACCGTGATGTTCGCCCTGTGGTAGCGGTTTGAGCAGCGTTGAGCAGAGCGCTGGCGTCAGGATCATCGCTACCAACACCGACAGCACCATCGCCGAAACGATGGTGATGGAGAACTGGCGGTAGATCGCGCCCACCGTGCCGCCGAAGAAGGCCATCGGCACAAATACTGCCGACAGCACCAGCGCAATCCCCACCAGCGCGCCCTGGATTTGCCCCATCGATTTCCGCGTCGCGGCGCGCGGGGATAGGCCTTCCTCGCTCATGATGCGCTCGACGTTCTCCACCACCACGATGGCGTCATCCACCAATAGCCCGATGGCGAGCACCATCGCGAACATGGTGAGGGTGTTAATACTGAAACCGCAGGCGTAGAGCACGGCAAAGGTGCCGAGCAGCACCACCGGCACAGCAATGGTGGGGATCAGCGTGGCGCGGAAGTTTTGCAGGAACAGATACATCACGAGGAACACCAGCAGAATCGCTTCCAGCAGGGTCTTCACCACGTCTTTGATCGAGGCTTTAACAAACGGCGTGGTTTCGAACGCCACTTTCGCTTCCAGCCCATGCGGGAAGTAGTGCGACAGCTCTTCCACACGCGCACGCACCAGCTTATCGGTGTTCATCTCGTTGGCACCAGACGCCAGCTTGATGCCCAGACCGGATGCCGGTTGACCATTGTAGCGACTGAGGAAGTCGTATTTTTCGGCACCCATGGCGATATCCGCCACATCGCCGAGCGTCACCACCGATCCGTCCGGGTTGGTTTTCAGCGTGATGGCGCGGAACTGCTCAGGTGTCTGCAACATCGACTGCGCATTTACCGTGGCGTTCAGTGCCTGCTTATCCACTGACGGTAAACCACCGACCTGGCCAACGGCCACTTGGGTGTTTTGTGACTCAATAGCAGTGACCACATCATCGGTGGTGAGTGCATAGGCAATCAGTTTGTTGGGATCGAGCCAGATACGCATCGCATATTGCGAACCGTAGGCGTCAACCTGGCCGACACCATCAATGCGGCTGAGCGGATCCTGAATGTTACTGGCGACATAATCTGCAATATCCTGTTTGTCCATACTTCCGTCGGTAGAGACAAACGCAATCATCAGGATATTGCTGTCACCGGTTTTATTCACCGTGACACCTTGCGATTGTACGGCGGCAGGCAGTTTACGCAGGGCGGTCTGTAATTGGTTCTGAACTTGCTGACGGGCTTCATCCGGATTGGTGCCAGCGGTAAAGGTGAGAGTGATTTGCGCCTGACCGGTATTACTGCTGTTTGAGGACATATACATCATGTTATCGATGCCGGTCATGTTCTGCTCGATAACCTGGGTGACGGTGTTCTCCAGCGTTTCTGCTGACGCACCGGGGTAGTTCGCCGTGATACGCACGTTAGGAGGGGCAAGGTCGGGATACTGCTCAATGGGCAGTGATATGATCGCTAATGTGCCGCACAGGCATAACAAAATAGCCAGAACCCAGGCAAAAATGGGGCGGTCGATAAAAAAATTCGACATGGAACCGACACTCCTCAGCTGCGTATTTTTACTTTTATTATGTAAAGCGTGAAGCTCGAATGGCTTCACGCCGGCGGAGTGCAAGGTGCTATCCCCAAAAACTCCTGCTGCTGCTTACTGTACGCGGCGCAAATTAGAGAATCGTGGATAAATTATGGAGAAAGTGTAAATGTCGTGCTGGATTTCTGTGCGCTGCTACACATTGCGACGCTCCAGCCACAGCACGGTGGCAGCCACGCGCGATCGCACATCCAGTTTGCGCAGCAGATTGCGGATGTGCACTTTTACTGTTTCTTCCGAAATATGCAAGGTGGCGGCAATCTCCTTATTGGATAAGCCGCGTGCCACTTCTTGCAGCACATCCATTTCTCGTTCGGTGAGCTGTTTAAACGGATCGGCGCTGTGCTGACGTGTGGCCAGATATTCTGCCACTACGTCACTAAACACATTCTCACCCTGGGCGCCACGCATGATTTGCGCCAGCAGCAGTTCCGGTTCGCTGTCCTTGAGCAAATAGCCGTCTGCCCCGGCATCGACCATGGCATAAATATCATTCCGTGCATCAGAGACGGTCAGCACCAAAATACGCGCCGCAATCCCCTCATGGCGCAGCGCTTTGAGTGTATCCAGGCCAGACATGCCTTTCATATTCAGATCGAGCAGAATGACATCCGGTGACTGGCGGCGCGCTTCAGCCAGCGCTTCGGTGCCATTATTCGCTTCGGCCACCACTTCCAGGCGCGGTTCCAGTGCCAGTAGCTGGCGAATGCCGCGACGCATCAGCGGATGATCGTCCACGATCATGATTGTCAGGGAAGGGGGTGCCATAAGTTCTCCAGTCAAAGTCCGTATTGTATTCAAAGTATCGCGCTAAGCCAGCCGATGGGTGGGGTGCGGCGGAAAACGCAGGGTGACGCGCGTGCCTTGCGCTTGCGGCGTAATCCTCAGCGTGCCGGAAAGTCGTGCTGCGCGCTCGGTCATAATCGTCAGACCATAGTGGCCTGGGGGTTCTTCCAGGCTGCGAATGCCGCAGCCATCATCATCGATGGTCAGTAGATGATCGGCTGCTGCATCACGCTGATAGTGAATCTGGATATGCTGCGCCTGTGCATGGCGAATGGCATTCAGCAGCGCCTCGCGCGCAATCTGCAACACGTGCACTTGCTGCTGGGCATCCAGGGTTTGCAGGCCCGGTTGATAATCAAATTCGATAACAGCGGAGGACTGTTCCTGAAGCGGGGCGATCATCGCTTGCATGGCCTGCACCAGGTCCGCCTGCTCAATGGTCAGTCGGAAGGTGGTCAGTAGCTCGCGCAGTTGCTGATAGGCTTCGGACAGCGCACGGTCAAAGTCAGCAATGATCGACTGGGCTTGCGGCTGTGTATCATCCACATGGCGGCGCAAGAGTGTCAGTTGGATGCGCAGGAACGAAAGCGACTGCGCCAGAGAATCATGCAGTTCGCGCGCGATGGTCGATCGCTCTTCTATTAATAGCATCTGCTGGACCTGTTTTTGCGTTTGCCAGATCCATAAAGAGCGCGCCAGCATGTTTGCCAGACTCTGCATTAATTCATCCACAGGAGGCGCGCGGCGCGTTTGCCAGCTTAGCTCGCCGATCAACTGGTCTTCCTGCTGCAACGGCAGGCGCTGCCATTCCAGATCGTCTTCCGCCACGCCCGCCTGAAAATCTATCCCATCGTGGTGGATTTTCAATACGGTGAGGGCTTCCCGCCGCTGCACCAGACGCAGCAAGCCCTGGAACAATTCGGGGTTGAGCGGGCTGCTGGTGAGCACCTGTGAACTCTCATACAGCAGCCGCAACGTTCGGTTGGCTTGGGTCAGATCTTCCGTTTTATTCCTTACCGCCAGTTCCAGCAGGCGATAGTGAGAATGCAGCCGTTCAGCCATGGTAGTAAATGCCTGGGCCAGCACACCGAGTTCGCTGGGTTGGGAAATCGGTAGCGGGGGAAAGCTGAAATTGGCCTGTTCAACATACTGGCTGGCGGTGACCAGAGAATCGAGCGGGCGCACCACGTTGCGGCGAATAAAGCGGATGGTCCAGAGCGCCAGCGCCACAATGGCAAGAAAACCAAACAGACTGCAGCCCGCCACCAGATGCATTTTCAGCTCAGCATAATGTTGCACGGCCAACACAAAACGGTCGATCTCACTCACGTAGCTGGCGACCTGCTGCTGATAAACCTGAGCACGCTCGGGGCGCAGCGTCTGTTGCAACATCGGCCAACTGTCACGCAGGTAGCGATAGCGATTCTTGACCTCCGCTGGCACCCAAGAGCGTTCCAGATGCTGCAAGGCAGGGGAATGCAGGCTCTGCCGATAGATCATCATATGCTGGGCTAACTGCTGCGGATCACGCGAGCTATCCCATGCGAGGCGATAAATCTGCATGCGCAATGAACCGGCGACATTCACCGCTTCGGCATCACGCAGGCTGCTGGAGAGTGTGACCAGCGCCAGCCCGGTGGTCAGGAATGACAGCAGCACAATAGCGCTGAGTGCCCGCGCCATGGTGCGGGTAACAGGACGTTTTACAATCACGACAATAACCCTTTTAAGAGAGTGGGATTATAAGGCAGCCGTTGCCCTGCTGCGAGTCTGATATCGTCACATCAGGTTACTTTTAACAGAGAAATCCACTTCTCTTTACCTTTCCCTGGATTGTACGCACTTAACTGGCGAATTATTGAACGCCTTTACGACCCGCTAATCCTGATTTTCATTTCATCGCTGATAATTTGCTGCGTAATCACTTTTATTAACGGACGACAACAGGAGCAAATCATGAAGACACCCCTTGCCATTCTGACTGCTGCACTGCTTGCCACCGCAAGTTTTACCGCGTTTGCTGCGCAACCTCTCAGTGCTGAACAGGCGCAAAACCTGCAAAGCGCGGGCACCGTTTCGATTAGCGGCGTCAAAGGTTCGTTCGATGATGCAACGCGCCAGCTATCGCAAAAAGCCGAAGAGTCGGGTGCCAGCCATTACCGCGTGATTGGCGTACAAACACCGGGCGATTCCAGCCTGTGGAGCGGCACCGCAGAGATTTACCGTTAGTCCCCCTCGCAATACCTCCCTGTAGCCACCCCTTTACCGGCCATCCCCCTGGCCGGTTTTTTTGTGCACCACGACCAATTCTTACAAATCAACTCGTGCAGGCAAACGGTATTTTTTGCTTCGTTCATGCAGAACGGGTAGGATTCATCGCCGTAATTTCCCGCCTTGCCGCGCGACACCGTTCCGCCGCACCGGTAGGGGGTTTTACCCCATTTCGCACCGCCATACGCAAACGTTTGGTTGCGCGGTGATTGATGGTCAGGACAAACAGGAAAGCTATGAAATCAACTAAAAAAACCGCAGCCGAACAACGCGCTGCGAAAAGACGCTGGCTCAATTCCCACGACACCGGTTACCACAAAGCAATGGGTAACCGTCAGGTACAAATGATCGCCATCGGCGGTGCTATCGGTACCGGCTTGTTCCTTGGTGCAGGCGCTCGCTTGCAGATGGCCGGTCCTGCTTTGGCACTGGTTTATCTGGTGTGCGGTATCTTCTCCTTCTTCATTCTGCGTGCGTTGGGCGAACTGGTATTACACCGTCCTTCAAGCGGCAGCTTTGTCTCATATGCACGTGAATTCCTTGGGGAAAAAGCGTCATACGTGGCAGGCTGGATGTACTTCGTTAACTGGGCGATGACCGGTATCGTGGATATCACGGCCGTCGCGCTCTATATGCATTATTGGGGCGCGTTTGGTGATGTACCGCAATGGGTGTTTGCCCTCGGTGCGTTAGCGATTGTCGGTACCATGAACATGATCGGCGTGAAGTGGTTCGCCGAAATGGAGTTCTGGTTTGCCCTGGTGAAAGTGTTGGCGATCGTGGTGTTCCTGATCGTCGGTGTGGTGTTCCTTGGCAGCGGTAAACCGCTGGATGGCAACACCACCGGCTTCCACCTGATAACCGATAACGGCGGCTTCTTCCCACACGGCTTGCTGCCAGCGCTGGTCTTGGTGCAAGGGGTGGTGTTTGCCTTCGCGTCTATCGAGTTAGTCGGTACAGCGGCGGGAGAGTGTAAAGACCCGAAAACCATGCTGCCAAAAGCCATCAACAGCGTGATCTGGCGTATCGGCCTGTTCTACGTGGGTTCAGTGGTGCTGCTGGTGCTGTTGCTACCGTGGAATGCTTATCAGGCGGGCCAGAGTCCGTTTGTCACCTTCTTCTCGAAGCTGGGCGTGCCTTACATCGGTAGCGTGATGAATATCGTGGTGCTGAGTGCTGCACTGTCGAGCCTCAACTCGGGCCTCTACTCCACCGGCCGTATTCTTCGTTCTATGTCGATGGGCGGTTCTGCACCGCAGTTCATGTCGAAGATGAGCAAACAGCAGGTGCCGTTTGCCGGCATTCTGGTCACTATCGCGGTCTATGTGATCGGTGTGGTGCTCAACTACTATGTGCCTTCGCAGGTGTTTGAAATCGTACTGAACGTGGCATCGCTGGGTATCATCTCCTCTTGGGGCTTCATCGTGGTGTGCCAGATGCGTCTGCGCAAAGCGATTAAAGAGGGCAAAGCGGAAGATGTCAGCTTTAAGCTGCCGTGGGCACCGGTGACCTCATGGTTAACGCTGTTGTTCCTGGTGAGCGTGCTGGTGTTAATGGCGTTTGACTACCCGAACGGTACTTACACCATCGCTTCAATCCCACTGATTGCGGTGATTCTGGTGCTGGGTTGGTTTGGCGTACGCAAACGCGTGCATGCTGAAGCCATGAAAGAGCATGACCATCACCATGACGATCAGGATAATGCGGCACCGACGTTGGCGGAAGACCGCTCGCGTTAATCGCAGTCATTCTCATCTCCGGGGGCCATTTGGCCCCCGTTTTTATTCCATCACGCCTTCCCTTGATCCCACTCCGGTATTTACACCTTTCGGGTGATATAGCCCTAACATGCGTCAGGTTATTTTACGCGCCATCTCTCATGGACTCATTGAGGTGAGCGCATGGCGCTATCGTCCCCTGAGCACGCTATTTCTCATGAAAACAGCTGGCATGTCTGTGGTTTGGTCATCCAGGCGCAACCCCACGCTATTGCAGCCGTCAAACAGGCTTTGCTGGCTCTCCCGGACAGCGAAATTGCTGCCGAAGACAACGCCCGTGGCACCTTAGCGGTCACGCTGGGTGCCGCCGATAGCCGCACCTTGCTTAGCCATATTGAATCCACCCGAAATATTCCCCAGGTACTGGCCGTGTCACTGGTTTATCACCAGCAGGACGAAGCGGAACATCGTCACAAGGAAGAAGCATGAAACTCAGTCGTCGTGAATTTATGAAAGCTAATGCCGCCGCCGCAGCGGCCATGGCGGCCGGACTCACTATTCCCAGCGTGACGAAAGCCGTTACCGCCTTAGCCGCGCCGATTCGTTGGGAGAAAGCCCCTTGCCGTTTCTGTGGCACCGGCTGTGGTGTGCTGGTGGGGACGCAGGATGGCCGTGTCGTTGCCTCGCAGGGTGATCCCCAGGCGGAAGTGAACCGAGGTTTGAACTGCATTAAAGGCTACTTCCTGCCGAAGATCATGTACGGAAAAGATCGTCTGACACAGCCGCTGCTGCGTATGACCGACGGTAAATATGACAAGGAAGGCGAGTTCACGCCGGTAAGCTGGGACCAGGCGTTCGACGTGATGGAGCAAAAGTTTAAAGCCGCGCTGAAAGCCAATGGACCGGAGTCGGTCGGTATGTTCGGTTCCGGCCAGTGGACGGTGTGGGAAGGCTATGCGGCGTCAAAGCTGATGAAAGCCGGGTTCCGCACTAACAACCTCGATCCTAATGCGCGTCACTGCATGGCTTCGGCGGTGGTGGGCTTTATGCGCACCTTCGGCATGGATGAACCCATGGGCTGCTACGATGATATCGAAGTGGCGGATGCGTTTGTGCTGTGGGGCTCTAACATGGCCGAGATGCACCCGATTCTCTGGTCACGCCTGACCGCCCGCCGTCTCAGCAACGATAACGTTAAAGTGGCGGTGCTCTCGACTTATCGTCATCGCAGCTTTGAGCTGGCGGATAACGGCATGGTGTTCACGCCACAAAGCGACCTGGCAATCCTCAACTTCATCGCCAACTACATCATTCAGAACAACAAGGTCGATAAAACCTTCCTGCAAAACCACGTGACCCTGCGCAAGGGCATGACGGATATCGGCTATGGTCTGCGTCCCAGCGATCCGCGTCAGGCAGCGGCAAAAAATCCCGACAGTGGTGAGTCGACGCCGATTAGCTTTGATGAGTACGCGAAGTTCGTTTCCGAGTACACAGTAGAAAAAGCCAGCGAAATGAGCGGCGTGGAACACGATCAGCTGATTGCGCTGGCTGAGCTCTATGCCGATCCCAATATCAACGTGGTCTCTTACTGGACCATGGGCTTCAACCAGCACACCCGCGGTGTGTGGGCAAACAACCTCTGCTACAACATCCACTTGCTGACCGGCAAAATTTCGCGCCCCGGCACCGGACCATTTTCGCTTACCGGGCAACCCTCTGCCTGCGGCACGGCGCGGGAAGTTGGTACGTTTTCGCACCGCCTGCCAGCCGATATGGTGGTGAATAATGATAAACATCGAGCAACGGCTGAAAAACTGTGGAAGCTGCCGCAAGGCACGATTCCCGCCAAAATTGGTTTGCACGCTGTGGCGCAAGATCGTGCCCTCAAGGATGGCAAGCTGAATGCATACTGGGTGATGTGTAACAACAACATGCAGGCCGGTCCCAACCTGACCCAGGAGCGTATGCCGGGCTGGCGTGATGCGCGCAATTTTGTCGTGGTCTCCGATCCTTATCCCACCGTGAGTGCGTTATGCGCAGACTTGATTCTGCCAACGGCGATGTGGGTGGAAAAAGAGGGGGCTTACGGCAATGCCGAGCGCCGTACTCAGTTCTGGCATCAGCAGGTGAAAGCGCCGGGTGAGGCGAAATCAGACCTGTGGCAGATGGTGAACTTTGCTAAGCGCTTCCGCGTCACTGAGGTGTGGCCCGAAGCGCTGATCGCCCAGAACCCTGAACTACGCGACAAAACGCTGTTCGATGTGCTCTATGCCAACGGTCAGGTGAACCAGTTCCCGCTCAGTGAAGTGGCTGACGACCAACTGAACGATGAAGCGCGAGAATTTGGCTTTTACATCCAGAAAGGGCTGTTTGAAGAGTACGCCAGTTTTGGACGTGGTCACGGTCACGATCTGGCGCCGTTCGATATGTACCACGAGGCGCGCGGATTGCGTTGGCCGGTGGTCGACGGCAAAGAGACGCGCTGGCGCTACCGCGAAGGTTTCGACAGCTACGTCAAAGCCGGTGAAGGGGTGCGTTTCTACGGCAAGCCCGATGGCAAAGCCACGATCTTCGCACTGCCTTATGAACTACCTGCCGAAGCGCCGGATGCGGAGTACGACATGTGGTTCTGCACTGGTCGTGTGCTGGAACACTGGCACACCGGCACCATGACGCGCCGCGTCCCCGAGTTGCATCGTGCCGTGCCGCAGGCGCTGCTCTATATCCATCCTCTTGATGCCAAAGGACGTGGTTTCCGCCGCGGTGAAAAGGTGCGCGTGGTGTCACGACGAGGCGAAACCGTGGCCACTGTTGAAACGCGCGGACGCAATCAGCCGCCACAAGGGCTGGTATTTATGCCGTTCTTCGATGCGGGCGTGCTGGCCAATAACGTCACGTTAGATGCCACCGATCCGCTGTCGAAGCAGACCGATTATAAGAAGTGCGCCGTCAAGCTGGTTAAAATTTAAGGCAGGATGCAATGAAACTCTTTCACACACTCATCACTTTAGCCGCCTTGCTGGTGGGCGGCGCAGTCTGGGCCGAAAAAGGTGTCAATCTCAATCAGTCACCGGAAGTGACCGCCACGCAGCAGGGCACTATTCATCAGCCCAAAGAGCAGAGTCGCAAGCCGCTTAACTACGTGAATCAGCCGCCGGTGATCCCGCATAGCGTAGACGGCTATCAGGTGACGAAAAACGTCAACCGCTGCCTGCAGTGCCACGGCACGCAAAGCTATCTCACCACTGGCGCGCCGCGCGTCAGTCCTACGCACTTTACCGATCGCGACGGCCTGGTGAGTAGCACCGTATCGCCACGGCGTTACTTCTGTTTGCAGTGCCACGTGCCGCAAACCGATGCCAAACCGGTGGTGGAAAATACCTTTAAACCGGCCAGTGGTTTTGGGCAATGAGGTTGAACATGAAAGAGAGATTACTGCGCATCTGGCGCTGGTGGCGACGCCCCAGCCGTCTGGCGCTGGGCACACTGCTGATTTTGGGCTTTGCCGGCGGCATCATTTTCTGGGGTGGATTTAACACCGCGATGGAGATGACTAACCGCGAGCAGTTCTGTATTGGCTGCCATGAAATGCGCAATAACGTGTATCAGGAATATATGCAGACGGTGCATTACAACAACCGCAGCGGCGTGCGTGCCACCTGCCCGGATTGCCATGTGCCACACGAGTGGGGCCCGAAAATGCTGCGCAAATTGCAGGCCAGCAAAGAGGTCTACGCGAAGATTTTTGGCCTGATCGATACGCCACAAAAGTTTGAAGAGACGCGCATCGAACTTGCGCAGAACGAATGGCGCAGGATGAAGAACAACAATTCGCAGGAGTGTCGCAACTGTCACAATTTCGATTACATGGATTTCACCGCACAGAAAACCGTGGCGGCCAAAATGCACAGCAAAGCGGTGCAGGATGGGCAAACCTGTATCGATTGTCACAAGGGTATCGCGCACCATTTGCCGGATATGAAAGAGCAGCCGAACGGATTTTAATTTTCACATCGCGCTGAAAGTCGCGCCGCTACCGGTCTCTGCACCATGTTGTAGCGGCGCAATCTATTGCACATCATCCGCACAAATTCAGATAGTTTTCCCCACCGCTTGCGCCTATTATCTCTGGCTCCCTCAGATAAGCAGTGGAGCGGCCATGTCGTTAAAGATCAACATCATCAAAGACAAGTTGCTGTCAGATAATTACTTTATCCTGCGCAACTTCACCTACGAACTGACGCGCAGCAACGGCGAAGTGGTGCGTCATAAGCGCGAAGTCTATGACCGTGGCAACGGCGCCACCATCCTGCTCTACAACCGCGATAAAAACACCGTGCTACTAATTCGTCAGTTCCGCATTGCCACCTACGTCAATGGCAATCCCACGGGCGAACTGATTGAAAGCTGCGCCGGGCTGCTTGACGATGACACGCCAGAAGATTGCATCCGTAAGGAGGCGATTGAAGAGACGGGTTATGAAATTGGTAAAGTGGAAAAGCTGTTCGAAGCCTATATGTCGCCAGGTGGCGTGACGGAGATTGTCCACTTCTTTGCGGCCGAGTACAGCGATGCGATGCGCACCCATGAAGGCGGTGGCGTCGAGGATGAGGAGATTACCGTACTGGAATTACCGTTCCCGCAGGCGCTGGCGATGGTGAAAGAGGGCCGTATCCAGGACGGAAAAGCAATCATGCTGTTGCAGCATGCGCAAATTGCGGGTTGGTTGAAAGCGTAAAGGGTGCGGTGATTGACCTGATCAGTATAAATGCCGTCAATACCCGGGTGCGGTGATTAACCAGGTCGGCATAAATGCCGACCCTACGGACGCTGTAGTGTGCGCATTTATGCGCACCGTTACACGCAAACGGCTAACGGTTCTGGCACACACTCCGGATGTGCCTGCATACGCGCCAACGCTTCGGCGTAAGAAGGCATTGAATTCGCCGCTCCTGAACGCTCCACACACAGTGAAGCATAGGCAGAAGCAAACAGCGCCGCCTGCGGTAGCTCATCACCGGACGCCAGCCGTGCCGCCAGTGCGCCGTTGAACGCATCGCCCGCGCCGGTGGTATCCAGCGGCTGTGCCGGGAACAGCGGAATGCGCAGCGGCGCTTGCTCTGCGTTGGAAAGCAGTGCGCCGGCCATACCCAAGGTAATAATCACCTGACGCGCGCCTTTGCGATGCAGCACCTCAGCGGCTTGCTGCGCGCTGGCGAAATCGGTGACTTTCACTCCGGTGATTTGCATCGCTTCGGTGCTGTTTGGCGTCAGCAAATCCACTTTCGCCAGCAATGAGTCACTCACTTTTTGCCATGGCGCAGGGTTTAAAATCACAAAGGTGCCACCTGCCCGCGCATTATCGATCATGCGCTGGATGGCGCTGAGGTTGTTCTCCAACTGCACCAGCAGAATATCAGCGGCGGCAACGGTGGGCTGGCAGCGTGATACTTCAGCGGCACTCACCGTGGTGTTAGCGCCGGGATAAACCGAAATCATGTTCTCGGCATCATCACCCGCCACGTAAATCAGGGCGTTACCGGTCGGTTTCTCTTTGCAGGTAAACAGCGTAATGGCATCAAAGCCGGTTTTTTCTAAGTGACGACGCGCAAAGGTGCCGAAATCATCGTTCCCCACTTTGCCGATGTAGTGCACGCGCGCCCCGGCGCGCAGGGCAGCAGTGGCTTGGTTTGCGCCTTTACCGCCGGGTCCCATCATACTCTGGTGAGCCGTCAAGGATTCACCCGGCATCGGGAAACGGTTCATCACCGCGACAACGTCGAGGTTGAATGAGCCAAACACACACACTTTTCCTTTCATCATGCACTCCTGAACAGACGTTCTGCGGCCAGACAGGCGCCGCGACAGCCCGTGTGATCGGTGGATTGACTGAACACAATCTTCAAATTGTCACGCGTGGCAGGCGGGCGCAGATGCTGTTGAACCTGGCTGCGCAATTGCGCCAACGGGAAGTCCGCCATCGCCACCACCCCGCCGCCCAAGATCAGGTATTCCGGATCGAGAATGTTCATCTCGGTGGCAATCAGCTGCGCCAGACGGTAAACGAACGCTTGCAGCTCTGGATGATCGCCGTGCTGGGTAAACAGCGCGGACATATCGGTTTGTGACACGTTGGCCTTCGCCCATTGGCTCAGCCAGTGGCCTGACGTCAACGTCTCTGCACAACCCCGGTTGCCGCACGGGCAGGGGAGATCGTTACCGGCGATCGGTACGTGTCCCAGTTCACCCGCGCCGCCGTGCTGACCATGGTAAAACTGGCCGTTGATCCACAGGCTGTTGCCCATACCGGTACCGGGATAAAGGCCGACGGCGATATCCGGTAATTGCTCCAGCTGCATCAAATCCCACATCATCAGATGGTTGACGTCCTTATCCATTGCCACTGGCACGCCAAGACGTTCAGTGAGGATGGCGGCAACTGGCTGGTGATCCAGCGCCTGAATAAAGGGCAACGAGATCACCTGCTGACGGTCGCGGCTGAGAATGCCCGGCAAGCCCAGCATCACGCCGCTCACTGGTTGTTGCTCTAATGTCTCGCCGATTAACTGCCCGAGTGCCGACAGGGCATCGGGTTGCTGCGCCCAGCTGGCCGTCGGCACTTTGCGGAAGCTGGACCATTCGCGTCCCTCTTCCATCAGTTGCAGACGTGTGCCGGTGCCGCCAATGTCGATACCGAGCCAGCGTTTTTTCATGCGGACACCTTGCTCAGGCCCTGCGCTTCATCAATGCTGTCGCGCATCATGTCCCAGGCGGTGGCCAGATCGTTGTGAATATTGAACAGACCAGAGGTGCCGACAATCAGCACTTCCGCGCCCGCACCCACCAGGGTGTTATAAGTGCGGGTGTTACAGGAGCCGTCGATCTCGATCAGATATTGGTGGCCGTGCTGCTGCTTCAGAGCTTTCAGCTCCTGCACTTTCGCCACCATCTCCGGGATGAACGGCTGGCCTGCATAGCCAGGATCAACGGTCATCACGGTGATCTTATCCAGCAGGTGAATGTAGTGGTGGATAAACGACACCGGGGTCGCCGGGTTCAGCACCACACCCACTTTCTTGCCGAAACTGCGAATCAGGTTAATCACGCGGAACGCATCACGGTTGATGGTTTCGGCGTGCGGGCAGATGTAGTCTGCGCCGGCTTTGGCAATCACTTCGATGAAATCAGTCGGGTGTTCCACCATCAGATGAACATCCAGCGCCACTTTGGTGTGTGGACGAATCTGTTCAATAAAGAACGGTGACAGCGTGATGTTCTTAACGTAATGACCGTCCATGATGTCGATGTGAAGGAAGTCCGCGCGGGAGTCCAGCACTTCTAACTGGTGCTTGATCTCCATCAGATTCATACACATCAACGACGGGGAGACTTGAATACGCATCATACTTCCTTCTTTTCGGTCAAAGGGTTAAGGGCCGCGGCTAACTTGCTGAGCTTTACGGCGCGATGTTCATTAAAACGAGCTTTAAATTGTTTGAAGGCCAGCACCACAATCAGCACGGCACCCCACATCGCCAGGCTGACATGCTGGCTGATGTTCATCAGGTTGAATCCAGTGGAGAGCACTTGCAGCGCAATCAGCGCCAGCACCACACCGGTGACGCGGCCAAAACCGCCGTTCGGGTCGGTGCCGCCGAGAATAATCGCCAGTACCGTCAGCAGCAGGTAAGCATCGCCGTAACCCATGCGGGCCGAGTTAAAGCGCGCCATCATGATCAATCCGGCCAGCACACACAGCAGGCTGGAGATCACGTACACCAGAATCACCATGCGGTGGGTGTTGATGCCGCTGAACCAGGTGGCGTTGATATTGCTGCCGCCCATATAGATGCATTTACCGGCACGAGTTTTGCCTAAGAACAGCGCCAGCAGCGCAGCGGCAATCAGGAACACCCACAGCGGCAGCGGCATACCCAGCAAGGTGTTGGAGCCGAGCGCCTGCACAATCGAAGGCATGCCGCTAACGGCTGCGCCTTTGGTCAGCCAGATACCGATGCCGTTAAGTGTCATCATGGTCGCCAGCGTCACCAGAATCGGGTGGGCACCAATCCGCGTCACCATCACGCCGGTGATCACGCCGATGAAGGCAGCAATCACCATCGCGCCGATGATGGCGATAAACAGCCACAGCAGTTGCTGACCGGTGCCTGCATCAGCGGGCAGGGCGCTCATCAGCGTCCAGGCAATAAACAGCGCCGTCAGGTTAGCGGTGGCGATGATCGCCAGGTTCAAACCGCCGCTGAGGATGGCAATAAACATCGCCAGCGTGAGCAAACCGAGTTCTGGCAACTGGAACGCCATACTCATAAAGGTGGAGTCCGTCATAAAACGACCCGGCAACATGATGGTGAAGATCGCCAGCGCCAGCGCAATCAGTAACATCAGGCCGATATTGGTGCCGTCCGGACGCAGAGAGGAGAGTGATTTCATATGCATGCCCTTTCGGTCAGACGAAACTGACGTCAGTTTCTTTACGTTTTTTGTAGTGCGTCACGGCAATCGCCACCATGATCACGCCGCCGACGACGATGTTCATGAAGTAGTTCGAGACGCCAATCAGGTTGAGGCCGTTCTTCAGGATGGCGATCAGGAACACACCCATCAGCGTGCCGCTCACTGTGCCTTTGCCGCCCATCAGGCTGGCACCGCCAAGCACCGTGGCTGCCAGAACATCTAACTCGCCGCCAACTAACGCATTCGGCACCACTTCACCCATGCGATACACCTGCACCAGCCCGCCAATTGCGGCCATCGCACCAAGCCAGCCGTAGGCGAAGACGTGAATCAGACCGACGCGGATGCCGATGCGACGGGCAGATTCAGCATCGCCACCCACCGCATACAGCTGACGGCCGAGGTTGGTTTTGTTCAACAGCAGCGCGGTCAGTCCGGCAATCACCAGCATGGTGACCAGCGGCAATCCAATCTGGAAACTGTTGCCCTGCCAGGTAAAAGGCAGCACGCTGCGCAGCGTGATCCACCAGTCCGGCAGTGAGTAGAGGCTTTTTCCGCCGGTAACCCACATCAACAAACCAAACAGCAGCGACTGCATACTGATGGTGATGATGATCGACACCACGCGCAGTGAGGTAATCAGCAGGGCGTTGATCACCCCGAACAGTGTGCCGCACACAATCGCCAGCAGAATGCTCAGCAGGGCGTTATCAAACTGAAACTGCACAAACAGCGTGGCGATGAGGTATTGCACTACCGACGCCACCGCCGCGAACGAGATATCGATGCCGCCGGTGACCAGCACCAAAAACAGCCCGAGGGCAAAGATGCCGGTGACGGCGTAGCTTTCGGCCAGATCCAGCAGGTTCTGCACCGTCAGGAATTGATCGCTGGCTACAGAGAAGAACAGGATAAAAGCCAGCAGAACCCACGCCAGCCAGCCTTGACTGGAGTGCGGGCGTAAACGAGATAAATCAGGCATTAATCACCTCCGCCAGCTGTTGTTGCTCAACGGTATCGGGTTGGTATTCGGCATGAATGGTGCCATCACGGAAGTGCAGAATGCGGTCGCAGTTGTACCAAACCTCAGGCACTTCATCGGAAATCAGAATGATCGACAGACCTTCTTTCGCCAGCTCGTGGATCAGTTGATAAATGCTGGCTTTGGCACCGACGTCGACGCCCACGGTCGGGGAATCAAGGATCAGGATGCGCGGCTGCGTGAGCACCCATTTCGCCAGCACGATCTTTTGCTGGTTACCGCCAGACAGGGTGGAGATCGCCAGATTGGGATCGGCCACGCGCACGCCGAGCTGCTGAATCCATTGCAGGATCAGCTTGTTTTTGCGGTATTCGTCGATGATGTGGAAACGGTTTTGCAGCTTATCGAGGATCGGCAGCACCATGTTGTCGGCCACCGACTGCTGCTGGACCAAGCCCAGCGTTAAGCGGTCTTCGGAGACATACCCGATGCCCGCTTTGATGGCATCTTCATGACCACGGAAGCGCACCGGCTTGCTATCGAGCCAGATTTTGCCGCTGTCCGGTTTGGTCATGCCAAACAGTGAGAGAGCCAGTTCGGTGCGGCCAGAGCCAAGCAGGCCACACAGGCCCAGAACTTCGCCTTGATAGAGTTTGAAATTGACGTCGTGATACTGTCCGGCACGGGTCAGATTATCCACTTCAAGAATGGCACGGTCGGCATTGCGGGTTGGCGCTTTCAGCTGATAGTCGAGTTTCAGACCGGTCATCAGTTCGGTGAGATGGTGTGGCGTCATCTCTTTGGCTGGCCAACAGCCCATTTTGCGCCCGTCGCGGATCACCGTCACGCGGTCGGAAATTTCTAATACTTCATCCAGACGGTGACTAACAAACACCACGCAGATGTTTTTATCTTTCAGATAACGCACGGTGCGCAGCAACTGATTCACTTCGGTACGGGTGAGAGAAGCCGTTGGCTCATCCATGATCACCAGACGCGCATCGGCGACCAGTGCCCGGCATATCGCCACCTGCTGGCGGGCCGCAATCGACAGCGCCGAGACTTTCTCATCCAGATCGAGGTCAAACTTGAGTTCTTCAATAATGCGCGCAGCGGTCTCGCGCAGCTTCGCTTTGCGATGCCAGCCGAGCAGGCCATTGAGGTTGTGCTCAAAGGCGATGTTCTCGGCCACGCTGAGATTGGGGAACAGTGACAGGTCCTGGTAAATCACCTGGATGCCGAAGTCACGCGCCTGACGGGTGGTCAGACGCGGGAAGCTGGGACCCTCACCCAGTGTGATGCGGCTGCCACTGTCCGGGGCGTGTACCCCGGAAATGACTTTGATTAAGGTGCTCTTGCCACAGCCGTTGGTGCCAGCGAGACAGTGCACTTCGCCAGCCAACAGGCTTAGCGAGATATCGCTCAGTGCGCGGTTGCCACCAAATGTTTTCGACAGGTTGTCGAGCGCAATCAGCGTCTGTGGGATCACCTCTTTCATCATTACAGCCCCATTTTCACCAGTTTTGGCAGGTTTTCTTTGTCCAGGCTTTCGGTGTTGTTACCGAGGATGGTGTGTGTCGCCTCGTCAACTTTCACTTTGCCTAGCCCCTCGATGGTCATGCCATCGGTGATTGGCTCTTTCTTCTGCATCATGTCGGCGATACGGATAAACACTTCACCGGCGGTTTCTGGGTTCCAGATGTAGCCACCTTTAATCGCACCACGCTGCACCAGCGATGCACCCTGACCTGGGCTGAAGGCACCAATCACGCACACCTGATCGATTTTGTTGCGGTTCATCACCGCGCGACCGGCACCAATCGGGCCTTGTGAACCAAACGCCATGATGCCTTTCAGATCCGGGTACTTGGACATCAGCTCATTGGTGGTACGAATCGAGTCATCCAGCGATTCACCCACGCCGAATTTGTCGGTCACCATCTGCATTTTTGGATAGTGCTCTTTCTGGTAATTCAGTGCGGCATCGGTCCACTGTTGATGCAATGGCACGGTCAGGCTGCCGACGTACATGGCGTATTTGCCTTCCTCATGCATGCATTTCGCCAGAGCTTTCATATGGTTGATGCCGTGGGTTGGCGCATCCACCAGTTCGAAGTCCCAGTTGGCCCCTTTCTGATCGGGTGATTCGTGGGTAATGACCTGAATTCCGGCTTCACGTGCGCGTTTCAGCACCGGCTCCAGCACTTTCGGGTCATTTGGCACCACGCCGATGATGTCGACTTTCTGCGCGATCAAATCCTCAATAGCTCGCACCTGTAACGCCGGGTCCGCAGCCGTTGGGCCCACCATCCATGCATCAATGCCGCGTTTCGCCGCTTCACTTTTGATGCCCGCTTCCATGGCATTAAACCAGGGAATACCGCCAATTTTCACCACGATGCCCATGCGCAATTTATCGGCCGCGTGCGCGCCAGTGGCGGCAAACAGGGCAAGTAGAGAACAGGCGATAAGATGTTTTTTCATAAAGACTCCGAATTAATTTTTTATTAGCTGCATTGAATTGGTGCGCTGTGAGCAATCAATAATATTGACGCCGTTCCAGGCTAATTCTTGTTCCAGCTCTTTGTCTTTTATTTGGTCAGTGATGAGAAAGTCCACATCGCGATAATGACAAATACGCGCGAATGAGGGTCGCAGAAATTTACTGGCGTCCAGCAACAGATGTTTTCTTTCTGCTGCTAATAGCATTTGCTGTTTTAAATGTGCGTTGTTTTCGTTACCTTCACGTAAATAACCGTCATTGCCTAAACTGCTACAGGAAAAAAAGATCTTATTGATCTGGAATTCCCGTAAAGGCTGCTCAGCGACTACGCCGTGGAAATCTTCATAACGGTCAGAGTACTCTCCCCCTAAGCAGATGGTACGGATACTGCCGCGTGCGGCAAGGGTCTGCACGATTCTGATAGAGTTGGTTAACACCGTTAATTCAATATCCGGTAGCTGTCGCGCTAAATACCAGCAAGTGGTGCTACTGTCGAGTAATATACAATCGCCGGGGCTGATGAAATCGAGTGCACGTTTGGCTATCGCCATTTTTGCATCTACATGTTCATTCATTCTCTGGCGGAAAGATAATTCATACTCGTTAACACCTCTCGTATTCCCCTGAATGTTAGCGGCTTGTCGTTTTGCTGGTACTGCACCGCCGTGGCTACGTTGCAACAGCCCACGTCTCTCCAGCTGAGTTAAATCACGACGAATGGTTTCCTGCGAAACCTGACATAACGTGACTAATTCAGCGACAATAACCCGACCATTTAAATTAAGTTCGTCAATAATTCGCTGCTGTCTTTCAATCGGCAACATAACTGCCCTCCGATGGTGATAAATTACTGGATACCGCAGCCGGAAAATGTGGACTACGCGCGAGTCCGCAGAGCCCAAATTGCCTGGCGGTGTTTGAGTGATATGAGTCAGGTTTTTATGTAAATCAGATCTGTTTATTTCATATTTAATGATATCTGATTCACATAAATACGCGTATTAGCGCTAAATGAAGGGATCGGTAGCCAACAACTATAATCGCGGTAAAACACCTTAACATGACCGGATGTGACCGTTTGTGTGTATTTGACCGATTTGTGATCCCAACATAATTATGTTGTTTACCGAAGCGGTGCGATTCATCACGCGGTTTTTAACGTTGTGCTGATGACAAATGCGCAATGCATTGCGCCGCTACCTCTCTTTAGCTCCTCAATTGGCGGACATCACCCGCACTGTCCGCAATAGTCCGACGAATCCGATTGAGCAGAATTCGGTCGAAAAGGATGATGAAGGTGTTACGTCATCCAGCCTTAGATCGCCTCAGGCGACGGCTTTTTCAGCAGTTAACCTTACTTTTCAGGCCAGCTCACAGTTTGGGCCTGCTGACAGCGTTGCCGTTGCGCTATGATTTTCTTTCCAGGAATTTGGGGACCGGTTTTTTTAATGTCGTATTGGATGAAGTCGCTGCTTTTGTTGCCTTTTATGTTTGTCGCGTGCGTTCAGGCTGAGCCACTGCAAAAGTCATTTTCTGACTGGCAGCTCACCTGCAACAACGCGGCTTTTTGCGTGGCGCGCAGCTTTCCCGGTGACAACGGATTAGTGATGACCGTCTCACGTCATGCTGGCGTTAACGATCGCCCGCTTCTGCGTATTGATTACGGCAGCGGATACAGTGGCGAACTGCCCGGCGGTACACTGAAAGATAACCTGCTGCTGGATCAGCGTCGCTTGACGCCAGACCTTAAACACTGGTCAGTTGAACCGCACCATCTGGCCACCAGTAATGCCGTTGCCATTGACGAGTTTCTGGCACAAACGCTGGATGCCAACAATCTGCAGCTGACCTATCAAGCCAAAGCCACTATTCCTTTAAGCGGCATGAAAGCGGCACTGCTGTTGATGGATGAAGTGCAGGGCAGGGTGAACGGTGGCAGTGCCTGGGTGAAGCGGGGAGATCGGGCGCAGTGGGATGTACCGCCGCCGCCACAGCTGCCGCAGCTACCCACGCCTTTACCGGAACCCGCACCACTGACCCAAGAGGAAACCGCCGGGTTAATTGACTATGGCACCTGGCGCGTCAATACCGATAACTGCTCGCTTGATCCGCTGCGGCGAGAAGTGACGGTGGCACCGCTCACCGACACCAAAGCGTTGATCTTAGTCAGCTGCGAAACCGGCGCTTACAACGTGATTGATCTGGCGTTTGAAGTGACGCGCAGACAGCCCTATGTGGCGCGCGGATTGATGCTGAACTTGCCCTTTACGCCGCCATCACGCAGCGATAATCAACTGGAGTTGGTCAACGCGGAGTTCGATGCCAGCAGTGGCCTGCTGTACACCTTCAGTAAAGGGCGTGGTTTGGGAGACTGCGGCGTAGCGACCCGTTGGCAGTTCGATGGCAACGAGTTTGTGTTGGCCGAGTATGCCGAAGAGAAAATCTGCGATGCCTGGCATAGCAGTGAGGACTGGCCAACGTTATGGGTTAGCCAGTCGCAGAATGCGGTTCAGTCGCGTTAATCAGGCGGCTGGAAAACATGACCGTAGCGGCGCGATTCATCGCGCTTCCCCCAAGCGTTGATGCTGCTCAAAGACGCGCAATAAATTGCGCCGCTACGGTTGAGTGCCTCATATAGGGTCGTGAATGATTAACGAATCGCTTGCACCGTCATCGGTGAGCCGTTCTGGTTACCAACCAACTCGGCTAGCAGGTTATTCACGCCATCACTCATCGGAGTAAAGCGTGACAGCGGTGAACGTGTCACCACGACAAACACCCCAACATTGTTCTGCGGCACCATCGCCATATAGGTAATGAAGCCTCCGCCGCCGCCGGTTTTCTCGATGATGCCAGGACGGCCCTCTTTTGGCCCCATATAAACCCAGCCCATGCCTAAGGCATCGGCGCGTCCTGGCACATCCATGCCTTCGACTTTGGTCAGTTGGTCGCGACGATAGATCAGCGTTTGCAAACGATCAATCTGTGGCGTGCGATGATTGACTGCCGAGTTCAGGAACTGCTGCATCCAACGGCCCATGTCATCAGGTGTCGAGTAAACGCCACCGCTGCCCACGGCCGCCAGCGTATTGTTGCACGGGCTGGCCCCTTTTTCTGGGATCATCAGACGTTGGCATTGATCCGGTGACGGAGTAAAGGTGGTGTCTTTCATGCCCAGTGGGCGCGTCACCAACTGCTGCAACAGCGCTGGGTAGGGCATCCCGCCGGCTTTCGACAAGGCATCGCCCAGCAGATCAAAACCCAGGTTAGAGTAAGACGCTTGGGTGCCTGGCGTCGCCTTCAACTCGGCACCACGCAGCCATTGCCAACGGTCGGCTTTGGTTGGCCAGACAAATACCGGACGATGCGGTTTGCCACCTGGCTGTTCGCGCGGCAGGCTGCCGGTGTGGGTGGCAAGGTTGATCAGGCGAATCGGCTGGCCGTTATAACTTGGGACACGTGCGCCAGGAGGCGCATATTTACTCAGCGGATCGTCAAGACGGATCTGACCGCGCTCGGCCATCTTCACCATCACTTCGCTGGTCATCAACTTACTCAATGAAGCAATGCGAATCACTGAATCAAGCTGGGGGCGGACATTATTGCCGGGGCTGGTATCACCAAAGCTGGCGAACACGCGCTGATTGCCATCAATCGCCACCAACGCCATACCAGTTGCACCGCTGCCATAGAAAATGTGCTCGGCATAACGATCAACGATCTGAGAGGCCAGCAGCGGATCGGCGGCGGTCTGCGCCATGCTTTTTAATGGAAGCACTGAAACCATTAAGGCCAGTAAAAAGGGAGTACGTTTTTTCAACGGGAAAGCGTCCGCAACAGGAATCGGAGGAAAGCCTATAGTAATCAGTTTGCGCGGTGCGGGAAGGGGGAAAGTGGGATTTTTTTCTGTATCAGGCTGTGATCAAAAAACGGCCCGTGCGTCGGTAAACGCCGGGCCGGATCGATTAGTGCGGCTTGAGTAATGCTTCGGTGTGACTCACGATATTTTCCACGGTAAAACCAAATTCCGCGAACAGCTTACCGGCCGGTGCTGACTCCCCGAAGGTGGTCATCCCGACAATCGCGCCATCCAGACCGACATATTTGAACCAGTAATCGGCGATGCCCGCTTCGACGGCCACGCGCGCTTTCACGTTCGAAGGCAGCACGGATTCACGGTAGGCCACGTCCTGCTTATCAAACACGTCTGTGCTTGGCAGGGAGACCACGCGGATTTTATGGCCGTTGGCACCCAACTTATCCGCCGCCCCCAGGGCGATTTCAATCTCGGAACCGGTGGCAATGATGATAGCTTCCGGCGTGCCGTCGCAATCCTGCAGGACATATCCGCCTTTGGCGATATCGGCCACCTGGGCCTTGCTCCGCTCAGGTTGCAGCAGATTCTGCCGTGACAGAATCAGCGCTGTCGGGCCATGGTGACGCTCGACGGCCGCTTTCCATGCCACGGCGGTTTCTACCTGATCACAAGGACGCCAGACGCTCATATTCGGCGTGACACGCAGGCTGGCGAGTTGCTCAACTGGCTGGTGTGTTGGGCCATCTTCACCCAAACCGATCGAGTCATGGGTATAGACCAGCACCTGGCGCGCCTTCATCAATGCGGCCATGCGCACGGCGTTACGCGCGTACTCAACAAACATCAGGAAGGTGGCGGTATAAGGAATAAAGCCGCCGTGTACGGCAATCCCGTTGCCAATGGCCGTCATACCAAACTCACGCACGCCGTAGTGAATGTAGTTACCGGCAATATCCTCTTTGATCGATTTCGAGCCAGACCAGATAGTGAGGTTACTCGGCGCGAGGTCAGCGGAGCCACCCATCAGCTCAGGCAGCAGTTTGCCATAAACTTCCAGGGTGTTTTGCGAGGCTTTGCGGCTGGCAATTTTTTGCGGATTCGCCTGTAGCTGCTCGACAAAAGCCTGAGTTTCATCTGCCCACCTGGCGGGCATACCGCCGTCGAGGCGGCGGCTGAACTCTTTAGCGAGATCCGGGTGTGCAGCCTGATAGGCCGCGAATTTCTCATCCCAGGCTTTTTCTCGCTGATTGCCAGCTTCTTTCGCATCCCATTGCTGGTAGATCTCTTTCGGAATTTCAAACGGGGGATAATGCCAACCCAGTTTCTGGCGCGTTAACGCCACTTCCTGCTCGCCCAGCGCCGCGCCGTGCGACTCTTCTTTACCGGCTTTGTTCGGCGAGCCAAATCCGATGATGGTGCGGCAGATAATCAGAGACGGTTTGTCCGTGACACTCTGCGCCTCTTTAATGGCTGCGGCGATGGCCTCTGGGTCGTGTCCGTCAATCCCTTCGGCACTGCCGACTACGTGCCAGTTGTAGGCTTCAAAGCGCTTGTGGGTGTCATCGGTGAACCAGCCTTCGGTTTCACCATCAATCGAGATGCCGTTGTGATCATAAAAGCCAATCAGTTTGCCGAGGCCAAGGGTGCCCGCCAGTGAACTGACTTCGTGCGAGATGCCCTCCATCAGGCATCCATCGCCCATAAACACATAGGTGTAGTGATCGACAATGTCGTGACCAGGGCGGTTAAATTGTGCCGCCAGCGTGCGTTCGGCAATCGCCATGCCCACCGCATTGGCGAGGCCCTGACCGAGCGGTCCGGTGGTGGTTTCAATGCCTGGCGTATAGCCCAGCTCTGGGTGACCCGGTGTTTTCGAATGCAACTGGCGGAAGTTTTTCAGCTCTTCCATTGGCAGGTCATAACCGGTGAGGTGCAGCAAACTGTATTGCAACATCGAACCGTGGCCGTTGGAGAGAATGAAGCGGTCGCGGTCAGCCCACGCCGGGTTATTAGGGTTGTGTTTCAGAACATCGCGCCATAACACTTCAGCGATATCCGCCATCCCCATCGGCATGCCAGGGTGACCTGAATTTGCTTTTTGTACCGCATCCATACTCAAAGCACGAATCGCGTTAGCCAACTCTCTGCGTGAAGACATAGGGTACTCCGTTTTGATTGGGCAATTGAGGACGAGCAGACGCTCGTCCGGCATGAGAAGTTTTGTTGCTTACAGACGTGAAGCCAGCACATCCTCCAGCTTCTGCTGGTCAATGGCGAACTGGCGGATACCGTCAGACAGTTTTTCTACCGCCATCGGATCCTGATTATGCTCCCAGCGGAACTCTGCTTCGGAGAGCGGTGCCGGTTGGTGGAAGCCTTCGGTTGAGGGTTCCAGCTTGCGCTCCAGCGGGGCATCGCTGTTCGCCAGCTCTTCTAAAAGATTCGGCGAGATAGTCAGGCGGTCACAGCCAGCCAGTGCCTGGATCTGTTCGACTTTACGGAAGCTGGCGCCCATGATCACCGTGCTGTAACGGTGCTTTTTGTAGTAATCGTAGATACGGCGTACCGATTTCACGCCGGGATCTTCATCCACCACATAAGGGTCGAGAGGTTTACGGCTGTTGTACCAGTCGTAGATACGGCCAACGAACGGAGAAATCAGGAACACGCCTGCTTCGGCACAGGCCCGCGCCTGAGCGAAAGAGAACAGCAGCGTCAGGTTGCACTGAATGCCATTTTTCTCCAGCTCTTCAGCGGCTTTGATCCCTTCCCAGGTGGATGCCAGTTTAATCAGGATGCGAGAGCGGTCGATGCCATTCTCTTCATACATCCGTACCAGTTTTTCAGCTTTGGTGACACACATGCCACGATCGAAGGAGAGGCGCGCATCCACTTCGGTCGAGACACGGCCCGGTACGCTTTTCAGAATTTCCATACCGAGGTTAATCGCCACTTTGTCGCTGGCGTTGATGATTTGTGTCTCTTTGCTGCCACCCTGTTTTTTTGCATAGTCGATGGCGTCATCAATCAGATGTTTATAAGCGTCGAGGCCGGCAGCTTTCAGAATCAATGAAGGGTTGGTGGTGGCGTCTTCCGGATGGTATTGGCGAATGGATTCGATATCGCCACTGTCTGCCACCACGGTGGTGAACTGTTTCAATGCATCTAGCTGGTTCATTGCTTAACTCCTTGATTAGCAAATGTATGGGCAAAAGAGCCGTGCCCTTTCCTGTTGAGTCGTGGCCCAACACAGTGCTACAGACGTTGCACGAAGAAAATGCGTTTTCTCTGATTGTGGCGACGAAGTGCATCTGTGACAGATGGGGTGGCCTGATCGGTTCAGCAACGCGTTTTGCCATCCTTAAGGATAGCAGGCTGAGCCAAACCCGCAGGCGAAGCCGTAGCAATCTGTGCCCTTGAGACTGTGCGTTCTTTGAGCGCCTTCACCCTCTTTTGTGCCGTTGATTCCTATACTGGTGGCTTCTCAGCTGCGCAAAAGGATGCCTAATGGACGATCAACTCAAGCAAAGCGCTCTCGATTTTCATCAATTCCCCACGCCCGGAAAAATTCAGGTTTCCCCGACTAAACCCCTCGCGACACAACGTGATCTGGCGTTGGCCTACTCGCCCGGCGTGGCAGCACCGTGCCTGGAAATTGCCGCCGATCCGCTGGCGGCACATAAATACACCGCACGCGGCAACCTGGTGGCGGTGATCTCCAACGGTACGGCGGTGTTGGGCCTCGGTAATATCGGCGCGCTGGCGGGCAAGCCGGTGATGGAAGGCAAGGGGGTGCTGTTTAAGAAGTTTGCCGGCATTGATGTGTTCGATATCGAAATCGATGAGCTGGACCCGGATAAGCTGATTGAGGTGGTCGCCGCACTTGAGCCGACGTTTGGCGGGATCAATCTGGAGGATATCAAAGCGCCTGAGTGCTTTTACATTGAGCAGAAGCTGCGTGAGCGCATGAAGATCCCGGTGTTTCACGACGATCAACACGGTACAGCGATCATCTGTACTGCGGCGGTGCTCAACGGACTGACTATCGTGAAAAAGGCCATCTCGGATGTGCGGCTGGTGGTGTCCGGCGCGGGTGCTTCGGCGATTGCCTGCCTGAACTTGCTGGTGGCGTTGGGCATGCAGAAACACAACATTGTGGTCTGCGATTCCAAAGGGGTGATTTACCGCGAGCGTGAACCGAATATGACGCCCACCAAAGCCGAGTATGCCATAGCGGATAATGGGGCGCGCACGCTGGATGAGGTGATTGGCGGCGCGGATATTTTCCTCGGCTGTTCAGGCCCTAAAGCGCTGACGCCAGAAATGGTGCAAAAAATGGCGCAAGATCCGCTGATTCTGGCTCTTGCTAATCCTGAACCGGAGATCATGCCGCCGTTAGCGAAACAGGTGCGACCGGATGCGATTATCTGCACCGGACGTTCCGATTTCCCTAATCAGGTCAACAATGTGCTCTGTTTTCCGTTTATCTTCCGTGGCGCACTGGATGTCGGTGCTACTGCGATCAATGAAGAGATGAAACTGGCGGCGGTGCACGCGATTGCCGCGCTGGCGCAGGCAGAACAGAGCGATGTGGTGGCATCGGCTTACGACGATCAGGACCTGAGTTTCGGCGCGGAATACCTCATTCCCAAGCCTTTCGATCCGCGCTTAATTGTGCAAATCGCGCCCGCTGTGGCCAAAGCAGCGATGGAATCGGGCGTGGCGACCCGGCCGATTACTGACTTTGATGCCTATCGTGAGCAGCTCACCGAGTTCGTCTACAAAACCAACCTGTTTATGAAGCCGATCTTCTCGCAGGCACGAAAAGATCCGAAACGGGTGGTGATGGCGGAAGGGGAGGAGGTGCGTGTGCTGCACGCCACGCAGGAGCTGGTGTCGTTAGGGCTGGCAAAACCGATTTTGATTGGCCGCCCGAATGTGATTGCCATGCGTATTCAGAAACAAGGGTTAAAAATCGAGGCAGGTAAAGATTTCGAGATCGTGAATAACGAGTCGGACCCACGGTTTAAGGAGTACTGGAACGAGTATTACCAGATCATGAAACGGCGTGGTGTGACACCGGAAACCGCGCAGCGTGCGGTGATCGGCAATCCGACGTTGATCGGTGCCATCATGGTGCATCGGGGAGAAGCCGACGCGATGATTTGCGGCACTATTGGCGATTATCGTGAGCATTATGATGTGGTGGAGAAAGTGTTTGGCTTCCGCGACGACGTGAAAGTGGCGGGGGCGATGAACGCACTGCTGCTGCCAAGCGGCAACACTTTCCTGGCGGATACCTATGTGAATGAGGACCCCAGCGCGGAGCAACTGGCGGATATCACCTTGCTGGCGGCTGAAACCGTGCGCCGCTTTGGTATTGAGCCGCGAGTGGCGCTGCTGTCGCACTCCAGCTTCGGTACGTCGAATGCACCGGGCGCGCGTAAGATGCGTGAAGCGCTGGCGCTGATTCAAAGCCGGGCACCGGAGTTAGAGATCGATGGTGAGATGCACGGTGATGCTGCGTTGGTGGAGAGTATTCGGCGAGAGTTGATGCCCGATAGCCCGCTCAAAGGTACCGCCAATCTGTTGATCATGCCAAACGTTGAAGCGGCGCGAATCAGCTACAACCTGCTGCGCGTGTCGTGCTCGGAAGGGGTGACCGTTGGGCCGGTATTAATGGGCATCAGTAAGCCGGTGCATGTGCTGACGCGTATCGCCTCGGTGCGGCGCATCGTGAATATGGTGGCGTTAGCGGTGGTGGAGGCGCAGACCGAGCCGTTGTGATGAACCGGTCGTCATAAATGGCGACCCTACGGGCTTGTAGGGTGCGCATTTATGCGCACCAGGCCGCAGCGCACACGAAATTCAATGACGCATTTATGCGCTCAAGGCCAAGGCCGCGGTGTGTTCAACCCCGATGACGACGCGATGTTATTTTTCTAATCCCAGCCAATTCTTCACCGGCAGGAAATCGCTGTACAGCGCGGCTTCCGGCGTCCCCACTTCTGGCTGGTAATCATACTCCCAGCGCACCAGCGGCGGCATCGACATCAAAATGGATTCTGTGCGCCCGCCGGTTTGCAGGCCAAACAGCGTGCCGCGATCCCACACCAGATTGAATTCAACATAGCGCCCGCGACGATAAAGCTGGAACTGGCGCTCGCGTTCGCCCCACGGCAGGGTCTTGCGCTTAGCAACAATCGGCAGGTAAGCGTTCAGATAACCTTCGCCGACCGCCTGCATAAAATCGAAGCAGTGATCGAAATCTGGCGTATTGAGATCGTCGTAAAACAGCCCGCCGATGCCGCGCTGCTCATTACGATGCTTTAGATGGAAATAGTCATCACACCACTTTTTGTAGCGAGCGTAGACGTCTTCGCCAAACGGCTGGCACAGATCAAACGCTGTTTGATGCCAGTGCAGCGCATCTTCCTCGAAACCGTAATAGGGCGTGAGATCGAAACCACCGCCGAACCACCATACAGGGTCGGCACCGGGTTTCTCGGCAATAAAGAAGCGCACGTTGGCGTGGCTGGTGGGGATGTACGGATTTTCCGGGTGGACAACGAGGGACACGCCCATGGCTTCAAAACTGCGGCCTGCCAGCTCGGGGCGATGTGCCGTTGCAGAGGCGGGCATCTGATCGCCATGCACGTGCGAGAAGTTGACGCCCGCCTGCTCAAATACCGCGCCGTTGCGCAGCACGCGGCTGCGTCCGCCGCCACCACCGGGTCGCTGCCAGTCATCTTCGGCGAAGGTCGCCTGGCCATCGGCTGCCGCCAACTGGGCGCAAATTTCATCCTGAAGCGTCAATAAGAACGCTTTGACGCGGGAAATATCGGGATTGCTCATGGGTCACTCGTTCCGGAAATTTGCCGCGATTCTATCACAGGAAAAAGCTACGCCTGGCGACGATCGTACTCGTTGAAGTAATTGACGATACCATCGGCAATCGCGCTGGCAATTTTCTGACGGAATGCAGTGGTACCCAGCAATTGCTCTTCACGCGGATTAGTAATGAACGACGTTTCCACCAGCACCGAGGGGATGGATGGCGACTTTAACACCGCAAATGCCGCCTGTTCGGTGTGCTGGCTGTGCAGATGGTGTACCGGGCGAATCTGATCCAGCACGTGTTTACCCAGCGTCAGGCTGTTACGGATGGTGTCGGTCTGCACCAGATCAAACAAAATCTGGTTCAGATAATTATCCTTTTCCTGTACTTCCGCGCCGCCGACTTTATCGGCATCGTTTTCACGCTGCGACATATAGCGCGCCATGGCGCTGCTGGCACCACGGTTAGAGAGCGCAAACACCGAAGCGCCATTGGCTTCCGGGCTGGTGTAGCCGTCCGCATGGATTGACATAAACATGCTCGCACCGTGTTGATGAGCGATCTCTACACGCTGATACAGCGGGATAAAGTGATCGCTTTCGCGCGTCAACCGCACCTCAACTTTTGGGTGGTTTTGCAGTAGCGTGCGTACCGTGTTGGCAATCGCCAGCACTACGTGTTTCTCTTCAGAGCCTTCCTCACCCACTGCGCCGGAATCGATGCCGCCATGGCCGGGGTCGATCATCACGATGCGTTTACCGCTGGTCGCCGGTTTCGGGGGCGTGTGACTTTTACTGATGCGTAAATCGGCGCTCTCTTCTTTCGCCATCACGGCGCGCGGCGACAGCACCGCCAATGCTAAACCAGACAGAATCAACTGACGGCGATTGGTCAGGCGCTTCAACAGTGAAATCTTACTCATTATGGTGTCCCTGACAGAAAATCCTGCCCAGTGTTATATCGTAACAATTGCCTCGCGGCGACCTCACAACCATTTCAGCGCATTACTTTGTATTACACCGTACTAACAGCAATTTAGCCGTTTTTTTCCCCCGTTGCGCGGTGTGAGGGTTGCGCCAGGCAAATAATGCGTGATAATCAGCGAATTGTGCCTAACCGCAGGGTAACGTCGATGGAAATCCGCTCTTTCCGCCAGGAAGATTTTGAAGAAGTAATCACGCTCTGGGAGCGTTGCGATCTGTTACGTCCGTGGAACGATCCGGAACTGGATATCGAACGTAAAATGAACCACGATCCGGAACTGTTTCTGGTGGCGGAAGTCGGTGGTGAAGTGGTCGGCACGGTAATGGGCGGGTACGACGGCCACCGGGGTTCGGTCTACTATCTGGCGGTGCATCCCGATTATCAAGGACGGGGTTTTGCCAACGCGTTGATGAATCGGTTGGAGAAAAAACTGATTGCGCGCGGTTGCCCGAAAATCAATCTGATGGTGCGTGAAGAGAACGATCAGGTGCTCGCCTTCTATGAAAAACTCGATTATGAGCCAGTTGATTCGGTGCTGTTGGGTAAACGCCTGATTGAAGATCGCGAGTACTGAGCCACCGATGATGGGGCTGAAATATTTACCCGAAGAGTACGATGCAAAAGGGCAGCTGCGGCTGCCGTTTCTTTTCTGGTTAATTCTCTTATTACAGGCGCGTACCTGGCTGTTACTGGTGATGGCCGGTGCGTCACGTCAACAAGGCAACGATTTACTGGCGCTGTTTTATCCCGACCGCCAGAGCTTCTGGCTCGGCTTAGCGTTGGGCATTCCCGCCGCGCTGGGTTTACTGCTGACCGGTTATCGTCAACGCTGGCCTCGCCTGTGGCAGAGCTGGCGGCAGGTGTTAAGCGCTTCGCTGCTCATTAACCTGCTGTGGCAAGGCTATGGGCTGTTGCAAGGCGCGTTTCCTGATTCGCCACTGCCGCTGCTGTTAACGCTTTTTGACCTGCTGGCATTGGTTTGGCTACAAGCCCATCGACGTTTACGTGACTGTTTTCTGCCGGAACATCAACATCTCGAATAAACTTTTTGCCGCTTTGCGACTCCAACAGGCACGCCAGTCGGCACAGAAGATCAAGGAGTATTCATGAAAGTTGTTCGTCCCGCACTGCTGGTCAGCGCGCTGATACTGGCGGGTTGCGCCAGTTCGGGTTCCTCTTCACCTTCCAGCGCCAGCGAAAGCCATTGGTACAATCCGCTGAGCTATCACTGGTCGGCACTGAATCCGATGAACTGGTTTGGCGGCTCATTAACCGTGACAGAGCAGGGTGTGGCAGGGTTGAGCAGCACCACGCCGATGACGGAAGCAGCGATCGGTAAAGCGCTGAACAATGATTTCCAACTGCGTCAGGGCATGCGTACGCAGAATGGCCAGGTTGTCGATTTCTGGCAGGCGCTGGATGACGGCAAAGTGAAGCTGGTGATTAACGGGCAGAGCAGCGTTGAGCGCATCGAAGTAATGGATGCCGATGCGAAAAGCGCCGATGGCAGCAAAATCGGCGATCTGTTTAGCGCCAAATTCAGCAAGGCGTTCGATAACTGCAAACTGGCCGCAGGGCTGGATGCGCGTGACGTTGAGTGCCGTGCACCTGGCAGTCAGCACATCGCTTATGTTTACAGCGGTGAATGGCACGGACCGGAAGGCCTGATGCCCTCAGACGACACCTTAAAAAGCTGGAAGATCAGCAAAATGGTCTGGCAGCGTTAAGCGAAAAAAAGTTGCGTTAACGCACAATCACTGTGTGGCTTTCCGGTATGATACAGGCGAAAAAAACGTCCTAACTTTCATGCCGGAGAGCAGTGCAATGTCTCAATGTCAGAGCGGGATCCTACTGGAGCACCGCCGTTTCGCCATTTGGCTTGAAGCCCGTGTCACGGGCGACCTCGATGCGCTGCGTCAGGGCAGCCATTCCTTCTTGCAGCGGTTGGCTGCACTGCAACAGACCTTTACTGATGCGGGATTAGGCGCGGTGATCGCTTTTGGTGATGCGCTGTGGCGCGACCTGCAAGGCCAGACTTCTGCTCCTGAGTTAAAAGCCTTTGCGCCATTGGGTAAAGGCATTGCGCCTGCGACGCAACGCGATCTGTTAATCCACATTCAGTCGTTGCGTCATGACGTGAACTTCTCGCTGGCGCAGGCCGCGCTGGAGGCTTTTGCCGGTGCGGTGGCATTTGAAGAAGAGACGCACGGGTTCCGTTGGGTTGAAGAGCGCGATCTTTCCGGCTTTGTGGATGGCACCGAGAACCCGCAGGGTGAGGCGCGCCAGCAAGTGGCGATTATCGCGGAAGGTCCAGACGCGGGCGGCAGCTATGTGTTCACCCAGCGCTGGGAGCACAACCTCAAGCTGTGGAATCGCATGGCCGTTGAGAAGCAGGAAGCGATTATTGGCCGCACCAAGGTGGATAACCAAGAGTTGCCCGGCGACCAGCGCCCCGCGACATCGCATCTCAGCCGCGTTGATCTTAAAGAAGAGGGCAAAGGGTTGAAGATCCTGCGCCAAAGCCTGCCTTATGGCACCGCCAGCGGCACGCACGGTTTGTACTTCATCTCTTACTGCAATCGTCTCCATAACATTGAACAGCAGTTGCTGAGCATGTTCGGTGAGCGCGATGGCAAGATGGATGCGATGCTGCGCTTTACAAAACCGGTGACCGGTAGCTACTTCTTTGCGCCATCGATTGAAGCGCTGCAGGCGTTATAACCTCACTAAACAAAACGTAACGGCGCGATTCATCCGTCAATAAGTCGTAGCGGCGCGATTTATCGCGCTTAACGAGGGCTGGAAGGCGCGCAATGAATTGCGCCGCTACGGTTCGTGCTTTAATGGAACCAGATACATGCCTACGCCAAATCTCTTCATTGCTGTTTGATGCATAAACTCTCCCGCCGTCTTATGCCTTTTTAGACTTTGAAATCCCCAAACGATATATAAAACCGTTACAGCTTTGCCCTGAGTTATAAATACACTGACAGCATCTAATGGCATTGGCGCTATCGCCGAATTTCAGGGTGCAGCATGACACTTCCGATTGCGAAAAAATGGATGAGCGGAATCGCCTTGTCACTGGCGTTAGCCGGTGCAGCGCAGGCAACAGAGCTGCTGAACAGCTCTTACGACGTCTCGCGCGAGCTGTTTGTTGCCCTGAATGCCCCGTTTGAACAGCAGTGGGATGCCGCGCACCCTAATGACAAGCTGACGATTAAACAATCGCATGCCGGGTCATCAAAACAGGCGCTGGCGATTTTGCAGGGCTTGCGTGCGGATGTGGTCACCTACAACCAGGTGACCGATGTGCAGGTGCTGCACGACAAAGGCAACCTGATCCCCGCTGACTGGCAAACGCGTCTGCCTAACAACAGTTCACCGTTTTACTCCACCATGGCGTTTTTGGTGCGCAAAGGGAATCCCAAGCAGATCCATGACTGGGCCGACCTGGCACGCGATAACGTCAAGCTGGTATTCCCGAATCCGAAAACCTCAGGCAACGGTCGCTATACCTACCTCGCAGCGTGGGGCGCAGCCGATCAGGCCGATGGCAAAGATAAAGCCAAAACCGAAGCTTACATGACGAAGTTCCTGAAGAACGTCGAAGTGTTTGATACCGGCGGGCGCGGCGCAACCACCACCTTTGCCGAGCGTGGATTGGGCGATGTGTTGATCAGCTTTGAGTCAGAAGTGAACAACATCCGCAATCAATACAGCAAAGATGAATACGAAGTGATTGTGCCAAAAACCAATATTCTGGCGGAATTCCCGGTGGCGTGGGTCGATAAAAACGTCGAGCACAATGGCACGGCCGAAGCGGCTAAAGCCTACCTGAATTTCCTCTACTCCCCAGAGGCGCAGAAAATCATTACCGGTTACTACTATCGTGTGAACAACCCACAGCTGATGGCGGAGCAGAAAGATCGCTTCCCGCAGACCGCGCTGTTTAACGTGCAGGATGCGTTTGGCGGCTGGGAAAACGTCATGCAAACGCATTTCTCCAGCGGTGGTGAGTTGGATAAATTATTGGCAGCGGGGCGCGGTTGATGTTCGCCTTATCGCAAAAACGCGTGTTACCTGGCTTTGGTTTGAGCCTGGGCACCAGCCTGCTGTTTACCTGCTTGATCTTGTTGCTGCCGATCAGCGCCCTGTTGATGCAACTCTCCAACATGACGCTGGCGCAGTATTGGGACGTGGTGACCAATCCACAGTTGATTGCAGCTTATAAAGTCACGCTGATTTCAGCCGGTGTGGCCTCCATCTTCAATGCATTCTTTGGCATGTTGATGGCCTGGATTCTGACTCGCTACCGCTTCCCTGGCCGTGCGCTGCTGGATGGCTTAATGGATTTGCCGTTTGCCTTACCGACCGCAGTAGCCGGTTTAACGCTGGCAGGCTTGTTCTCCGTGAACGGCTGGTATGGTCAATGGCTGGCGCACTTTGACATCAAAGTCTCTTACACCTGGCTTGGCATTGCCGTGGCGATGGCGTTTACCAGCATCCCGTTTGTGGTGCGTACTGTACAGCCGGTGCTGGAAGAGTTGGGACCGGAATATGAAGAAGCCGCGGAAACCCTCGGTGCTTCACCGTGGCAGAGTTTCCGCCGCGTGGTGCTGCCTGAAGTGGCTCCGGCGCTGTTAGCGGGTACGGCATTATCCTTTACCCGCAGCCTCGGCGAGTTTGGTGCGGTTATCTTCATTGCGGGCAACATCGCGTGGAAAACCGAAGTCACTTCGCTGATGATTTTTGTTCGCCTGCAAGAGTTTGATTACCCAGCGGCGAGTGCCATTGCCTCGGTGATTATGGCCGCTTCGCTGCTGTTGTTGTTTGCAATTAACACCTTGCAGAGCCGCTTTGGCCGCCGCTTAGGAGGTCACTAATGGCGGAGATTTCACAGATTAATCAGGCCGACCGCCAGCCGATCAACTGGGGTAAGTGGGTCCTGATTGGCATCGGTGCGCTGGTATCGATTCTGCTGTTGGTTGTGCCGATGGTGTCGATCTTCTGGGAAGCGCTCAGCCAGGGCCTGGTCGCCTCGCTGAATAATCTCAAAGATGGCGACATGCTGCATGCCATCTGGCTGACCATTCTGGTGGCGTTAATCACCGTGCCGGTCAATCTGGTGTTTGGCACCTTGCTGGCGTGGCTGGTGACACGTTTTACCTTCCCCGGCCGCCAACTGTTGCTGACGCTGTTTGATATTCCGTTTGCCGTGTCGCCGGTGGTGGCGGGTCTGATGTATCTGCTGTTCTGGGGTATCAACGGTCCGGCGGGCGGTTGGCTGGATGCGCACAATATTCAGATTATGTTTGCCTGGCCGGGCATGGTGCTGGCCACTATCTTCGTCACCTGTCCGTTTGTGGTGCGTGAACTGGTGCCGGTGATGTTAAGCCAGGGCAGCAATGAAGATGAAGCCGCAGTGCTGTTAGGCGCATCCGGCTGGCAGATGTTCCGCCGTGTGACGCTGCCGAATATCCGTTGGGCACTGCTGTATGGCGTGGTTCTGACCAATGCCCGTGCGATTGGTGAGTTTGGTGCGGTCTCGGTGGTCTCGGGATCGATTCGCGGTGAGACCTATACCTTGCCGCTTCAGGTTGAATTACTGCATCAGGATTACAACACCGTAGGCGCGTTTACCGCCGCCGCGCTGCTGACCCTGATGGCAATTGTAACGCTGTTTCTGAAAAGCGTGGTGCAGTGGCGGTTAGAGCATCAGCAGAAGCGCCAACAGGAGGAAAATCATGAGCATTGAGATCAAACAAATTAATAAATCGTTTGGCCGTACACCGGTGTTGAACGACATCTCTCTGGATATTCCTTCCGGCAAGATGGTGGCGCTGCTGGGCCCGTCGGGTTCCGGTAAAACTACACTGCTGCGCATTATCGCTGGGCTGGAACATCAAAACAGCGGGCAGATTCATTTCCACGGTAATGATGTGAGCCGCATCCATGCGCGCGATCGTCAGGTCGGTTTTGTGTTCCAGCACTATGCGCTGTTCCGCCACATGACGGTGTTTGACAACATCGCCTTTGGCCTGACCGTGCTGCCGCGCCGTGAGCGCCCCTCAGCTGCGGAAATCAAACAACGCGTCACGCGTTTGCTGGAGATGGTGCAACTCGCCCATCTCGCTAATCGCTTCCCGGCTCAGCTATCGGGTGGGCAGAAACAGCGTGTGGCGTTGGCCCGTGCGTTGGCGGTGGAGCCGCAAATTTTGCTGCTCGATGAACCTTTTGGTGCGCTGGATGCCCAGGTTCGTAAAGAGTTGCGCCGTTGGTTGCGCCAGCTGCATGAAGAGCTGAAATTCACCAGCGTGTTCGTGACGCACGATCAGGAAGAAGCGATGGAAGTCGCGGATAGCGTGGTGGTGATGAGTCAGGGCAACATCGAGCAAGTCGGCACGCCAAATGAAGTGTGGCAAGAGCCGGCAACCCGCTTTGTGCTGGAGTTCCTTGGCGAAGTGAATCGCTTCGACGGCGAAGTGCACGGTTCACAGTTCCATGTGGCCGCACACCGCTGGCCGCTGGGTTACACGCCTGCACATCAAGGTGATGTTGAGCTGTTCCTGCGTCCATGGGAAGTGGATGTATCACGCCAGAGCAGCCTGGAAACGCCGCTGCCGGTGCAGGTATTAGAAATCAGTCCGCGCGGTCACTTCTGGCAGTTAGTGGTCCAGCCAAGCGGCTGGCAGGGCGATGCATTCTCCGTGGTGTATGACGGCGACCATACGGCCCCGATTCGTGGCGAACGCCTGTTTGTCGGCCTGCAGCAGGCTCGACTCTACCATGGCACTACGCCATTGCGTCCGGTTGCCTTTGCCGAAAGCGCCTGATATTTTTGACACTCCTTCGGGCGGGACTTTCCCGCCCGATTTCTTTGCATCTCTTCTGCCTGGAATCAAACCGTGACCACACTGGAAAATACTATCGGCAATACGCCGTTGATCAGGTTGCAGCGCCTGACGCCCGATAACGGCAGTGAGATCTGGTTAAAGCTGGAGGGGAATAATCCGGCCGGTTCGGTCAAAGATCGTGCCGCCTGGTCGATGATTCATCAGGCAGAGTTGCGCGGTGATATCACCCCCGGCGACCAGTTGATTGAAGCCACCAGCGGCAACACCGGCATCGCGCTGGCGATGATTGCGGCGATGAAAGGCTACAAGCTGCGCCTGCTAATGCCCGATAACATGAGCCAGGAGCGGCAGGATGCGATGCGTGCTTACGGTGCGGAGTTGGTGTTGGTGACGCGCGAACAGGGCATGGAAGGGGCGCGCGATTTGGCGCAAGAGATGGCCGATCGCGGTGAGGGCAGGGTGTTGGATCAGTTCAATAACCCCGATAATCCACTCGGCCACTATCTCACCACCGGCCCGGAGATATGGCAGCAGACGCAGGGTCGGATGACCCATTTTGTGTCCAGCATGGGCACAACCGGCACCATCACGGGGGTCGGGCGCTATTTGAAGGAGTTCGCGCCTGCAGTAAAAGTGATTGGCTTGCAGCCGCAGGAAGGCAGCAGTATTCCTGGCATTCGCCGCTGGCCAGAGGCGTATCTTCCCGGCATTTTCCGCCCGGAGCTGGTGGATGACGTCATTGATATGGCGCAACAGGAAGCCGAAGAGACAATGCGGGCGTTAGCCCAGCGTGAAGGTATCTTCTGCGGCGTCAGTTCCGGTGGTGCAGTGGCTGGCGCATTGCGTGTAGCGGCAGCGCATCCCGGCAGCGTGGTCGTGGCGATTGTCTGCGATCGCGGTGACCGTTATCTCTCCACCGGCGTGTTCCACTGATTTCAGCTTCTCAAAATTTTATCTGGCCTGAGCGTACTGTTGTGGTGCGACCGGGCCGTTTTTGTCTATAGTCTCCCTAATTATCGTCTGGTGTTGGCACTGTAAGGATCGAGTAAAATCGGCTGCGCTCGTTGCCAACTCAGGCCAAAATAGCGGCAATTTTGTACGAGAGATAAAGATGAAAATTCTGCTTGTTGATGACGATGTAGAACTTGGCACCATGCTGAGCCAGTACCTGATTGCGGAAGGCTTTGAAACGCAATTGGTTTTAACCGGAACCGCCGGTATTGAAGGCGCGCTGTCGGGCAATTACACCGCGATGATCCTCGATATTATGCTGCCCGATATGAGCGGTATCGATGTGCTGCGCCAGGTGCGTCAGAACAGCCGCCTACCGGTGATTATGTTGACGGCGAAAGGCGACAATATTGATCGCGTCATCGGCCTGGAAATGGGCGCGGATGACTATGTGCCTAAGCCATGCTATCCACGTGAGTTAGTGGCGCGTTTGCGTGCGGTGCTGCGTCGTTTTGAAGACCAGGCCCCAATACCGGATAAAAAAGAAGTGCTGCGCTGGGGCGAGCTGTGCCTGAATCCCGCTACGCGTATTACTGAATGGCAGGGTAAAGCGTTTGACCTCACTGCATCAGAATTCAACCTGTTAGATCTGCTGCTGCGTGCGCCAGATCGTGTGGTGTCGAAAGATGAGCTGTCTGAGAAGGGATTGGGTCGTCCGCGCGAAGCTTACGATCGTAGCGTTGATGTGCACATCAGCAACATTCGTCAGAAGCTGGCGGCGCTCACCGCTGACAGCGTCAATATTGAGACTGTACGCAGTATTGGTTATCGCATTCGATGAAACACAGCTACCGCGGCCGTATGTTCTGGAAGATCCTGCTGGGCTTCTGGATCGTGTTTGTCATTATTAGTCAGCTGTTATGGCTCGGATTTACCCTTTCCGGTAATCGCCATGAGCCGCCGGAGATCGTAGCGATTCGTCGTATCGTCAATTTGCAGATGGCGTCTGCGGTGTCGGTTTTAGAGCGCGGTGGCCCCAGCTCGCTGGATGACATGATGGCCGACTGGGAGCCGAATGACCGTCAGTTCTTTTCGGTTATTCAGCATGATAAGCCCGCGACCACGCCGGGAAATGCGCCACCTGAGACCTTCAGTGCGCCTTTCCATGGTCCTTTCCCGGATGTGATTGTGCGCTGGGTGAAGGGCCAGGACGGAAAAGAGTATGAGCTGCGTTACGATGTTAAAGGGCTGCGGGAAGACAGCACCATGGGGGGCGGTGGCCCGCGTCGTATCCTGAATATCCCCGAACCAATGTTTACCTTTGCAGGGGCTCTGGGCTTGTTATTCAGCCTGCTACTGGCCTGGAACCTGACACGTCCGATGCGTCAGCTGCGCGAAGGTTTTGCGCGTGTCTCAAGTGGCGATTTGTCTGTACGCCTCTATCCGGTGATGCGTAAGCGCCACGATGAGCTTTCCACGGTGGCACAAGAGTTCGATGCCATGGTGGAACGCCTCGACACGCTGGTCAAAGCGCGTGAAGAGCTACTGCATGATATCTCTCATGAATTACGCTCCCCGCTGGCGCGTTTGCAGCTGGCAACAGGGTTGGCACGTCAAACCCCAGAATCCGTTGAGGCATCCCTTAATCGTATCGATGAAGAGGCACGCCGCCTCGACAAGATGATTGGCGAGCTGTTGACCCTGTCACGCGCTGAACATGAAAGTATGCCTGGCGAGCAATACTTTGACCTCACCGGACTGCTGCATGCTGTGGTGACGGATGTGCGCTATGAGGCGCAGATTCCAGGCGTGAAAGTTGATTTTCAGGTGGACGAGAACGCGGACTACACCGTGCACGGCAACGCCGAGCTGATTCGTCGTGGTGTGGAAAACGTGCTGCGCAATGCGCTGCGCTTTTCACACAAAGGCCAACATATCAATGTGCGATTACAGGCGGAAAATCAGTGGCTGGCGATTCGCGTACGCGACCAAGGGCCGGGCGTGGACGACGAGAAACTCTCCAGCATCTTTGATCCCTTTGTCCGGGTGAACTCCCCGATGATGGGTAAAGGATACGGCCTGGGTCTGTCCATCGTGCGTAAGGTGATTCTGGCGCACCATGGTGAAGTGCAGGCGGTGAATCGCCCTGAAGGTGGTTTAGAGCTGACATTGCGACTTCCGCGCTGGAAGCAGGACTGAAGGTTTAAGCTCTCCATGGCTGCCACACTGGACGCAGAACTGAAGTTTTAAGCTCTAAAACAGCACGCACTATTTCGAGCAGGGCAGGACAACCGGGCAGAAGAGCAAAGCGTTCCTCGCCAGGGATGGCGAGGGTAGAGGCCCAGGGATGGTTTATGCCGTCTTTGCGATCTGCCCGGTTGTCCTGACCGACAGCACCCATCCCGCTTTTTTCACTCTGATACAGACTACAAGCCAACGTTACCCCAAACTTACCAAACAAAAACGGCACCCATTGGGTGCCGTTTTTTATGATGCAAGCGCTGCTTACTTCTTAATGCGGATAACCGGGGTTTCACCCACAGTCACCTGACCGGAGAGTTTGATCAGGTCTTTGATCTCGTCCATGTTCGAAATCACAACCGGCGTCAGCGTGGATTTTGCCTTCTCTTCCAGCAGTGGCAGATCAAACTCGATCACCACATCGCCTTTTTTCACTTTCTGGCCTTCTTCAGCGATGCGTTTGAAACCTTCACCTTTCAGTTCAACCGTATCGATACCGAAGTGGACAAACAGCTCAATGCCATTGTCAGATTCGATGGAAAAAGCGTGGTTGGTTTCGAAAATCTTACCGATGGTACCGTCAACCGGTGCAACCATTTTGTTGCCTGTCGGTTTAATGGCGATACCGTCACCCACGATTTTCTCAGCAAAAACCACATCAGGAACGTCTTCGATATTCACGATTTCGCCTGACAGAGGCGCAACGATATCAATAGTCCCTGACGCGCTCTCTGATTTTTCGCCAAAAAGTTTAGAAAACAAACCCATGATCTTCTCCTAAGCAGTAATTTGGGGCCAGCATCTCGTGGATCAGCAGAGCGTTTTTTCTTTAATGAACTTGTTCACCAGGTTCATTAAATCTTCCGCTGTGGGTTGAGCCAGAGCCTGCTCCGCCAATGCCTTCGCATCTTCGAAATTGGTATTACGAATAATCTTCTTGATGCTCGGGATTGAAATGGCACTCATGCTGAATTCGTCCAGCCCCATTCCCAGTAACAGTAGTGTAGCACGTTCATCACCCGCCAGCTCACCACACATGCCGGTCCATTTCCCTTCGGCATGTGACGCGTCGATCACTTGCTTAATGAGGCCGAGTACGGATGGCGTCATTGGGTTATAGAGGTGTGAAATCAAATCATTACCACGATCGACCGCCAGAGTATACTGCGTCAGGTCATTTGTCCCAATACTAAAGAAGTCGACTTCTTTCGCCAGATGGCGAGCAATCACCGCTGAAGCCGGTGTTTCCACCATAATGCCCACTTCAATGGACTCATCAAAGGACTTGCCTTCTTCACGCAGCTGCCCTTTCAGCATTTCCAGCTCGGCCTTCAGCGCACGCACTTCTTCCACCGAAATAATCATCGGGAACATGATGCGCAGTTTGCCGAAGGAAGAGGCACGCAGAATAGCGCGCAGCTGAGCGTGCAGGATCTCTTTACGGTCCATCGCGATACGAATCGCGCGCCAGCCAAGGAACGGGTTGTCCTCTTTTGGCAGGTTCATGTACGGCAGATCTTTATCACCGCCGATATCCATAGTACGCACGATCACGGCCTGGGAACCCATGGCTTCAGCAACGGCTTTGTAAGCCTGGAACTGCTCTTCTTCGGTTGGCAGTGAATCACGGTCCATAAACAGGAACTCGGTACGATACAGGCCCACGCCTTCCGCGCCGTTGCGCTCTGCACCGGCAACATCACGAACGGTACCGATGTTGGCGCACACTTCAACCTGATGGCCATCTAACGTGATAGCAGGCAGGTCTTTCAGCTTAGCCAGTTCATGTTTTTCTGACAGATACTGGGTTTGAATCGCTTTCAGCTCTTCTTGTTCAGCATCAGTAGGATTCACGTAAATTTTATTGTTTACGCCATCCAGAATCAGGAAATCACCGTTTTTAATTTGCGTGGTGACATTACCGGTGCCGACAATCGCTGGGATCTCCAGAGAACGCGCCATGATGGAGGTGTGAGAGGTACGTCCACCGATATCGGTAATAAAGCCCAGCACCTTCTTCAGGTTCAGCTGTGCGGTTTCTGACGGCGTTAAATCTTTCGCCACCAGAATAGATTCTTCTGCGATAGCACCCAGATCAACAATGTGCAGACCGAGGATGTTTTGCAGCAGACGCTTACCGATGTCACGTACGTCAGCCGCACGTTCCTTCAGGTATTCGTCGTCGAGTTCTTCCAGTGCTTTGGCCTGGCCATCAATGACAGAGTACGCTGCAGCGTCAGCCGTGGCGTGATCTTTCTTAATCAGGTCGATGATTTCTTGCTCAAGCTCTTCGTCTTCGAGCAGCATGATATGACCTTCAAAGATCGCCGCTTTCTCTTCGCCGAGGGTTTCACCGGCTTTGACACGGATAGCTTCAAGCTGAACTGCCGCTTTGCCGCGACCATCAAGGAAGCGTTGAACTTCTTGCTCAACCTGGTCGTCAGTAATTTTTTTACGGCTGATGACGATCTCATCTTCCTTCAGCAGAAGTGCTTTGCCGAAAGCGATACCCGGTGATGCTAAAATGCCTGAAATCATAACCCTACCTTTTAATCACGATGGCTCATTGACCCAATGCGTTGCCACTGTCACGGACCAGTACTCTAAGGAAGCAAGAACGCGGACAGGTTGTCCGCGATCAAGATTTTTGCACTCAATGGGGCAAAGGAGTCGGTTTAATTGCTTACCTGAGCGGAATTACTCCAGCTCAGCCATCAGTTTCACCAGGTGCTCAACCGCTTGCTGCTCGTCTTCACCTTCAGCAGACAGCGTAACAACCGTACCCTGAGTCAGACCCAGAGTCTGCAGTTTGAACAGGCTTTTCGCGCTGGCAGATTTGCCATTAGAGGTCACAGTGATTTCTGACTGGAAAGCCTTAGCTTCTTTAACGAACTGAGCTGCAGGACGGGTATGAAGGCCGTTAGGTGCGGTAATGGTAACTTCTTGCTGGAACATTCTATTTCCCCAACTTTATCAGGTTTGGTGTTATGGATCTAAAGTCTAGCCTGGAGCCGCTACTTTAGCCTGTGTAGGTGCGCTGGTGTGGCATTAAGCTGACCAAAAAATGCGCTTCATAATGTGCGTCTTTCGGAGACAGATCAAAAACTGCGCGAATTCGGCACTCCGTTAAGTATGCCGTGAATCGCCGTTTAGCCAAATCAGTAAATCGATTCAGCTTGATCCACTTCAAAGCCAGATTAATTTCAGGCACCGAAATAATTGGGAGCTTAAATACCAGAGCCGAGACATTGAAATCAATCTGCCTGGTGGTAAAAGTGAGATCTACACCACAAAAAAGCACCCGATTGGGTGCTTTTTCCATCAATTTAAGACTTTGGCGGTTACTGCTGCAGCTCTTTTTCAGTGAACAGATCGGCGAACAATGCGGTGCTAAGGTAACGCTCTCCAGAAGAGGGCAGGATGACCACAATGTTCTTGTTAGCGAAGGCTTCGTCTTCCTGCAATTTCAACGCGGCAGCCACGGCAGCACCTGAGGAGATACCGGCCAGGATGCCTTCTTCTTCCATCAACTGACGCGCAGTGCTGATCGCTTCTTCGTTGGTAATCGCCACCACACGGTCAACCAGTTTCAGGTCAAGGTTGCCCGGAATGAAACCGGCACCGATGCCCTGAATCTTGTGTGGGCCGGGTTTGATCTCTTCACCTGCCAGCGCTTGAGCGATAACCGGCGAGTCTGTTGGCTCAACCGCCACCGTAATCAGCTCTTTCTTGCCTTTGGTATTTTTAATGTAGCGGCTTACGCCAGTCAGCGTGCCGCCGGTGCCCACACCCGCGATAAACACATCGACTTCGCCGTCTGTGTCTTCCCAGATTTCCGGGCCGGTGGTTTTCTCGTGGATTTCCGGGTTAGCCGGGTTGCTGAACTGCTGCAACAGCACAAATTTGTCTGGGTCGCTAGCGACGATCTCTTCCGCTTTGGCGATGGCTCCTTTCATGCCTTTCGCGCCTTCGGTCAGCACCAGATTGGCACCCAGCGCCTTAAGCAGCTTACGGCGTTCAACCGACATGGTCTCTGGCATGGTCAGGGTTAATTTGTAACCGCGTGCCGCCGCAACGTAGGCCAGCGCAATACCGGTGTTACCGCTGGTGGGTTCAACCAGCTCAACCCCCGGTTTAAGAATGCCGCGTTTTTCCGCGTCCCAAATCATATTGGCACCGATACGGCATTTGACGCTGAAGCTCGGGTTACGCGACTCGACCTTCGCCAGAATGCGGCCGTTACCGATGCGGTTCAGTCGAACCAGCGGCGTATGACCAATTGTCAGAGAGTTGTCTTCATAGATCTTACTCATAGCTCGTCCTTAACTGTATGAAATATTGGGAACCCTCAGAGCATACCTTTTCTTCCCGTACGCGGAAGGAAAGAAATCGTATATCTATATAGCCCACAACCATAAGCCTTACGCAAAAATGCATAAGGCTTTTTGAAGCTTTAATGACGTGTGTGTTGCATACGATAACGGTCAACCCACATCGCTGTGGCGCCACATACCGCCACCGGCATGATGGCCAGATTCAGAATTGGAATCATGGTAAACAGGCTCACCATCGCACCGAACTGCATATTGGCGGTCTTATGCTGACGCAATGCACTGCGCATCTGGTGGAAACTCACTTTGTGGTTGTCAAACGGATAATCGCAATACTGTATCGACAACATCCAGGCGCTGAACAAAAACCATAAGACCGGGGTGACGGTTTGTCCAAATCCAGGGACAAAATAGAGCACCAGCAAGCCGAGTGCACGCGGCAGGTAGTAGCCCAGCTTTTGTAATTCGCGCTTCATAATGCGCGGGATATCTTTGAACATCGCCATCCAGCCACTGTCTGGCAGCGGTTTGCCGGTCAGGCGTCCTTCCAGCTGCTCTGCCAACAGCCCGCAGAAGGGAGCGGCAATCCAGTTGGCCAGGGTGGAGAAGAAGTAACTAAACACCAGCACAATCGAGATAACCGACAGCGGCCAAAGTAAATAACTCAGCCACTGCAACCAGTCTGGTACGTGGGACAACACGGCAGGGATCCATTGGCCCAGACGTTGAAACAGCCAGATAAAGGCGCCGCCCAGCAGCACGATGTTAACCAGCAGCGGGATAATAACGTAACGGCGAATGCCAGGCAGGCGAACCAACTTCCAGCCTTCGGCAAAGTAATGAATACCATTAAATGATGAGGGTAAGTTCTCTGCGGGCATAGCGAGCCATTCTCCTTGTGTGTGGCGGCGCGCACATCATAACCTGGCTTTTTGTCGGCGGCAGGGGCACATTGCGCGAAAAAACAGCAAAAAAGCGTGGGGCAGCTATCTTATTTGTCAGAAAATACTGCACAGACTTGCACTTGTGTAGCTGGGCAAATACAGTTAGAGGATAAAGTTTGCCGTGGTGGCAAGGTATTGGAACAACAGAGAATACAATGATGCAGGATTTGCGTCTGATATTAATCGTTGTTGGCGCGATCGCCATAATAGCGCTGCTACTTCACGGACTGTGGACCAGCCGTAAAGAGCGCTCTTCCGTGTTTCGTGATCGCCCGCACAAACGTCTGAAACAACGCGATGAAGCCGATGAAGATCTGCTGAGCGACGAAGATGATGGCGTCGGCGAAGTTCGTGTGAGCCGTCATCGTGACGCCCATGAAGAGCCTGAATTTGACGCGCCTGTGACTAAACCTGTCAGCGCGCCGCGTGCGCCTGAACCTGTGCGTCAGCCGTTCCCACTTCATGAAGCGCCATTAATGGGCGATCCACTGCTGGATGATGAGCCAGCCGTGCGTCAACCTGCACCGCAAGCGCCTGTACCACCCGTAGCGAGACCTGCGCCTGCGCCACAACCTCAGCCAGTGCAGGCCGATCCTTTGCTGGATAATGAGCCACTGTCTGCAACCCAGCCTGCGCCTGAATTCCAGGCTGCGGAAGAACCTGAATTTGAAGAAGAAGCACCGGTGGTGCAGGAACAGCCGGCGCAGCCTGCTGCCTCTTCACAAAGAAAAAATGAAGCGGTGCTGGTACTGCACGTGGCCGCGCACACCGGTGGTGAACTGAACGGCGAAGCGCTGTTGCAGGGTATTCTGCAAGCGGGCTTCCAGTTTGGAGAAATGAACATTTTCCATCGCCATCTCAGCCCAGCAGGCAGCGGACCTGTGCTGTTTAGCCTGGCGAATATGGTCAAGCCGGGCTCATTTAACCCGGACACCATGGGCGATTTCACTACGCCGGGCATCTCCATCTTTATGATGGTGCCGTCTTACGGTGATGCCAACCAGAACTTCAAGCTGATGCTGCAGTCAGCACAGCGTATCGCTGATGATGTGGGTGGTGTGGTGCTGGATGATGAGCGCCGCATGATGACGCCACAGAAGCTGGAAACCTACAAAGCACGCATTCGTGAAGTGATTGGCTAACCGTCTTTCATCGTGAAAAATATTAACTAAACCCCCGCATGTCGGGGGTTTTTTATCGGGTAAAAGATTATGAAATCGGTTCAGGAGCAGATCACCGCACTGCGTACCTCGTTACGTCACCATGAGTACCTCTATCACGTGATGGATGCACCGGAAATTCCGGATGCAGAATATGATCGATTAATGCAGCAGCTGCGCGAACTGGAAGCGGCGAACCCCGATCTCATCACGCCCGATTCCCCCTCTCAGCGCGTAGGCGCGGCACCGTTGGCTGCTTTCGAACAGGTTCGCCACGAAGTGCCCATGCTGTCACTCGACAACACCTTTGATGAAGCCGGATTCCTTGCCTTCAATAAACGCGTCCAGGATCGCCTGAAAAGCAGCGATGATTTGACCTACTGCTGCGAACTCAAGCTGGATGGCCTGGCGGTTAGCCTGCTGTATGAGGATGGCCTGCTGGTACGCGCAGCCACACGCGGTGATGGCACCACCGGTGAGAACATCACCGTCAATGTGCGTACCATTCATGCAATCCCGCTGCGTTTGCACGGCGACAACATTCCCGCGCGCGTTGAAGTGCGTGGGGAAGTGTTTATGACGGAAGTGGGCTTTGAAAAGCTCAATGAAGAAGCTCGTCGTACGGGAGCGAAAGTGTTCGCCAACCCGCGCAATGCCGCTGCGGGCTCATTGCGCCAGCTCGATCCACGCATCACGGCGAAACGCCCGCTGACCTTCTTCTGCTACGGTTTTGGCCTGCTGGAAGGCGGTGAAATGCCTGCCAGCCATTGGCAGCGCCTGCAACAGTTTAAAGCCTGGGGATTACCGGTCAGCGACCGTATTCGTCTGGCTCATACCGCCGAAGAGGTGCTGGCATTCTATCGCCAGGTGGAGCAAGACCGCCCGTCACTCGGTTTTGATATTGATGGCGTGGTGATCAAAGTGGATTCTCAGGCCCTGCAGGAGCAGCTCGGCTTTGTCGCGCGTGCGCCTCGCTGGGCCGTGGCCTTTAAATTCCCCGCGCAGGAGCAGATGACCTTCGTGCGCGACGTTGAATTCCAGGTTGGCCGTACGGGTGCTATCACCCCGGTGGCGCGTCTGGAGCCGGTGCAGGTGGCTGGCGTGGTGGTGAGTAATGCCACACTGCACAACGCTGATGAAATCGCGCGTTTGGGCTTGCGCATCGGCGATAAAGTGGTGATTCGCCGCGCGGGCGATGTGATTCCGCAGGTGGTGAATGTGGTGGAATCTGAACGTCCTGAAGACACGCGTGAAATCGTCTTCCCGAGCCATTGCCCGGTCTGTGGATCAGATGTCGAACGCGTCGAAGGTGAAGCCGTGACGCGTTGTACCGGTGGCCTGATTTGCGGTGCGCAGCGTAAAGAAGCGCTTAAGCACTTTGTCTCTCGCCGTGCGATGGACGTTGACGGTATGGGCGAAAAAATAATCGATCAGCTCGTGGAAAAAGAGTATGTCCAGACGCCGGCCGATCTATTCCGTCTCACCGCCGGCAAGCTCACTGGGCTGGATCGTATGGGACCAAAGTCGGCGCAAAATATCGTGGATGCGCTGGAAAAGGCGAAGCTCACAACGTTGCCTCGATTCCTCTATGCACTCGGCATCCGTGAGGTTGGGGAAGCCACCGCCGCTAATCTGGCCAATCATTTTGGTGAGCTGGATAAAGTGATGAATGCCGATCTCGAGGCTCTGATTGCCGTGCAGGATGTGGGCAAAGTGGTTGCTGCACATGTGCGTAATTTCATGGATGAAGAGAGCAATCGCGAGGTGATCCGCGAACTGACTGAGATTGGGGTGCACTGGCCTCAGCCAGAAGTGGTGAACGCGGCAGAGATCGACAGTCCGTTTGCCGGTAAAACCGTGGTACTGACCGGCTCGCTGTCGCAGATGAATCGTGACGATGCTAAGGCACGTCTGGCGGCGCTCGGTGCGAAAGTCAGCGGCAGCGTATCGAAGAAAACCGATTTACTGATTGCCGGCGAAGCCGCAGGTTCGAAACTGGCGAAAGCACAGGAACTGGGTATTCCGGTGATTGATGAAGCGGAGATGATTCGCCTGCTTGGAGCCTGACATGGAGAAACATCAGTTGGTGGAAATCGCCAACATGGCGATGCCCTTTGGTAAGTACAAAGGCCGTATGTTGATCGATTTACCTGAAGAGTATTTGCTGTGGTTTGCGCGCAAAAACGAGTTTCCCGCAGGCAAGTTAGGTGACCTGATGCAACTGACGCTGGCGATTAAAATTGAAGGATTAGAGGGGTTGGTTAAACCCCTCAAGCGCAGTGAATAGTAAAACGGCCCGTATTTGCGGGCCGTTTGCTTAGGATTTTTGCGTTTCCACTTGCTGCTGCGCCAGCCGCTTCTCATTGCCTGCCTTGTAGCGTTGGGCAATAAAGGAACACACCATCAACTGTACCTGATGGAAGATCATCAACGGCAGTACGATAATCCCCACCGAACTGGCCGGGAACAGAATGTTGGCCATCGGTACACCATTAGCCAGACTTTTCTTCGAGCCACAGAACAGCACCACGATTTCATCGGCACGGCTGAAACCAAACAGTCGCGAAGCCCCAAGGTTAATTGCCAGCGCGACAAACAGAATCACCACGCTGCCCACCAGAATCCACAGCAGCGTATCCACGCCCACGCGATGCCAGATGCCGTTCACTACCGCTTCACTGAAGGCAGAATAGACCACCAGCAGGATTGAAGTCTGGTCAGTTTTGCCAATCAGGCTGCGATGTTTCTCTATCCAGCCGCCAATCCAGCGACGAGACAAGTGACCAATCACGAACGGCACTAACAGTTGCAGCATGATTTTGCCAATCTGTTCGAGACCATTACTCGGCGCATCGCTGTGCACATTCATCACCAAATTGACCAGCAGCGGCGAAACGAATACGCCGAGTAAACTGGAAGCCGACGCTGCACAGACCGCAGCGGCGACGTTCCCGCCCGCCATGGAGGTGAAGGCAATGGCTGACTGAACGGTCGCGGGCAGGATACACAGATAGATGAATCCGGTGTAAATCTCCGCACCAACGTTAACCGGATGCCACCACACCAGCAGCAGACCCAGAATCGGGAATACTACAAAGGTGCTGCACATAATCCACAGATGCAAACGCCAGTGGCTGCTGCCTGCAATGATTTTTTCGCGAGATAACTTGGCTCCGTGCATAAAGAACAGCAGGGCAATGGCGGCGGTGGTCAGATACTCAAAGAAATCAACAAAACCGCCTTTGGCCGGAATAAAGCTTGCCAGCAGCACGGTGATGATGAGTTTGACCATCATTGGGTCGAGTCGTAAAAATCCCATTGTTACAATCCGGTTAATAATAAAAATGATGGAGCTGATTGTGCGCTACTCGGGTTTAGAAATAAAATTGATTTATTGCATTAATCTATGAGAGATATCGATGAATTACACCTTACGTCAGCTTCGCACCTTTGTTGCCGTGGCACAGCAGGGGAGCTTTAGCCAGGCAGGTCAGGCCATTGGCCTCAGCCAGTCTGCGGTGAGCCACAGTATTAAAGAGCTTGAAGCCGAAATGGGGGTGCGATTACTCGATCGCACCACGCGTGAGGTGATGTTAACGGAAGCGGGGCACCAACTGGCATCACGCCTTGAGCGGCTGTTGGAAGAGTTAAACACCACTGTGTTGGATGTGCGCAGCTATGGGGAACAGCGCAGCGGCACGGTGCGGGTGGCCGCGAGTCAGACCCCTTCGGCAAACCTGATGCCGCAATGTTTAGCGGGCAGTCAGCAACGTTATCCGGATATTCGTGTGATTTTGCACGACCGCGCGCAGCAGTCGGTGCTACAGAGCGTACGTAATGCGGAAGTCGATTTTGGTATTGTTATCGGACCGCTCGCAGAAGCCGATTTTGATGCCGAAGATATTTTGCAAGAGCCGTTTTTACTGTTGTGCCACCAGGACGATGTGCTGGCGCAGGTGGAGCAAGCCGAGTGGGCGATGTTAGCGGGGCGCAATCTGGTGTTACAGGATTATGCTTCCGGCAGTCGCTTACTGGTGGATGCGGCTTTGCAGCAGTTATCCATAAAGGTGCAGGTGGTGCAGGAGATTGGTCACCCCGCCACGTTGTTTCCGATGGTGGAGGCGGGAATAGGCATCAGTATTTTGCCAGCGTTAGCGCTGCCACTGCCTTCAGGGCGCAAACTTGCAGTACGTCGACTCTATCCAGAGATCAATCGTCATCTGATGTTGATTAAACGAAAGAATCGGTCTTTGACCCCGGCCGCCGAAGCCATCTGGCAGGAGGTGCGCCAACAGGCAAGCCTGCTGGCGCAACAACGCGCACTCAAACCGGCGTTTTAGACGTAAACGTTGATTTGGTTGGTATCGGTCGGACGATTAATGCCATCAGCTTTCGGTGCGCTGGTGGCACTGGCCGCAGTCGGCTGCTGCGCTTCTTGCTTCTGCTGCGCTTTTTCTGCCTGCTGCTGCTCAATTTGCGCTATCTGCGCTTCTACCATCGCAATCTGTGATTCCAGCATCTGCTGTTCTTCAGATTTCTGTTCATCCGTGAGGGTATCGTCATCTGCCAGATCTTTAACCTGTTGAGTCAGGCTTTGGATCTGTTTATTCAGGCTGGCGATTTGTGAGGTGGAACCTCCACCACTGCTTGCGCTACTGATGCTGCTTACACTTGAGATAGTCGACATGGTTTACTCCTTGCAATAGACCATTATCGTTATCGGCACAGGTGGGAACAGCCTTGAGCACGCAAAGCGTTAAGCCAGTGAAAAGGTTTCGTGAGGACGAGGTGTTTTACGCATAGCAAAAAGGCGCCTTTAGGGCGCCTTTCTACATTGGTGGGTCGTGCAGGATATGCCTCGGCCCGTCCGGGGCCTCGCCCTTCGGGTGATGCTGTCGCATCAGCCTGAATTGCTCCGGGCAATTCAGTCGAACCTGCAGCAGGTTCTCATCCAGCACTTTTTCTGCATAGCAAAAAGGCGCCTTTAGGGCGCCTTTCTACATTGGTGGGTCGTGCAGGATTCGAACCTGCGACCAATTGATTAAAAGTCAACTGCTCTACCAACTGAGCTAACGACCCGAAGTGGTGGGCGATGACGGGCTCGAACCGCCGACCCCCTCCGTGTAAAGGAGATGCTCTACCAACTGAGCTAATCGCCCACTTCGGAACTGCTTAACAAGAGTGTCATCTGACTAAGATATGGTGGGCGATGACGGGCTCGAACCGCCGACCCCCTCCGTGTAAAGGAGATGCTCTACCAACTGAGCTAATCGCCCACTTCGGAACTGCTTAACAAGAGTGTCATCTGACTAAGATATGGTGGGCGATGACGGGCTCGAACCGCCGACCCCCTCCGTGTAAAGGAGATGCTCTACCAACTGAGCTAATCGCCCATATCTTACTCTTTCCAAACTCTTGCACACTGCGGACCACTTTAAGAGTGGTGGGTGATGACGGGCTCGAACCGCCGACCCCCTCCGTGTAAAGGAGATGCTCTACCAACTGAGCTAATCACCCCCGCTGTGTGGAGTCGCATTATAGGGATCCTTCGAAGTGAGTCAACGCTTTTTAAAACATAAATGTTTGTTCGCTCTAAATTTAGGCGTAATGTCGCGCTTTTAGTCAATGTGCTGGTTTTATTAGCAGAAAAACGCAGTTGAATAAGCGATGCCACCGCGAGAGTCATTGAGGAAAGCGTCTCACCTGCTAGAATATGCCCACTGTTTTTTCGCGTTAACCCGTTTTTTTGTCATCCAGATAAAGAAACCTGCGCATCTAAGGCAATGCTGAATGAAAATCAAAACTCGCTTCGCACCCAGCCCCACTGGCTACCTGCATGTGGGCGGTGCCCGTACTGCTCTCTATTCCTGGCTGTATGCTCGCCATAACAAGGGCGAATTCGTTCTGCGTATCGAAGATACCGATTTAGAACGTTCTACGCCGGAAGCCATTGAAGCCATCATGGATGGTATGCACTGGCTTAACCTGCAATGGGATGAGGGCCCGTACTATCAGACGAAGCGCTTTGATCGTTACAACGCGGTCATTGATGAAATGGTAGAGGCTGGCTCTGCTTATAAATGCTATTGCTCAAAAGAGCGTTTAGAAGCTCTGCGTGAAGAACAGATGGCGAAAGGTGAGAAGCCACGCTATGACGGTCGTTGCCGTGACAGTCACGAGCATCACGCTGCGGATGAGCCATGTGTGGTGCGTTTCCGTAACCCGCAAGAAGGTTCGGTGATTTTCGATGACCAAATCCGTGGTCCGATCGAATTCAGTAACCAAGAGCTGGATGATTTGATCATCCGTCGTACTGATGGTTCGCCAACCTATAACTTCTGCGTCGTGGTGGATGACTGGGATATGGGTATCACCCACGTTATTCGTGGTGAAGACCATATTAATAACACGCCGCGCCAGATTAACATCCTGAAAGCGATTGGCGCTGAAGTGCCTACCTATGCGCACGTTTCTATGATTCTGGGTGATGACAGCAAGAAGTTGTCGAAGCGTCATGGCGCGGTAGGGGTGATGCAGTATCGTGATGACGGCTATCTGCCGGAAGCACTGCTCAACTATTTGGTTCGCCTGGGTTGGTCGCATGGCGATCAGGAAATTTTCAGCGTGGCAGAAATGGCCGAGCTGTTTACCCTGGATGCGGTCAGCAAATCAGCCAGTGCTTTCAATACTGAAAAACTGCAGTGGCTGAACCATCACTACATTAATACGCTGCCGCCAGAATATGTGGCGACGCAGCTGCAGTGGCACATTGAACAGCAAAATATTGATACCCGCACCGGCCCGGAACTAGCGAAGCTGGTGACGCTATTGGGTGAGCGCTGCAAAACGCTGGTCGAGATCGCGGCTTCTTGCCGTTACTTCTATGAAGAGTTCGACGCCTTTGATGCGGATGCTGCGAAGAAACACCTGCGTCCTGTTGCACGTCAGCCGCTGGAAGTGGTGCGTGACAAGCTGGCTGCGCTCAGTGACAGCGAGTGGAATGCGGAAAACGTGCATAACGCGATTCAGGGTGCAGCCGATGCGCTTGAGCTGGGAATGGGTAAAGTTGGCATGCCACTGCGTGTGGCGGTGACGGGTGCAGGCCAGTCTCCGGCGCTGGATGTGACGGTTGAAGCGATTGGTCGCAGCCGTAGTGTGGCGCGTATTGAAAAAGCGCTGGCATTTATTGCTGAGCGTGAAGCCCAGGCTTAATTGAGTGAGCGGCTACCATCAAGGTTGCCGCTACAATTATTGCGGGCATTAAAAAAGCCGGGAGTATAACGCCCCCGGTTTTTTTTATTCTTCTTTAATGCCTAGCCGTTCCAGCACGCCACTTATCCCTTCGCGCAGCAGCAGGGCGGCAAGTTGGTCTTGTTCGCCTGTTGTCATTTGCTGGACAGAATTTATTAATAACGCAGGCAACGTATTTTGTTGAGCACCGTAATTAGCCACCGGTTCGTTAACATGACGCGTGGACTGGATAAAACTTTTCACCCGCTCGTCAATGTGGATCAATCGCGCTTTACCGCCCTGAACACCCGGTTTAGGCGTGGTTGTCCAGTTCTCTCGCTTGATCCATTTATTCACGGTCTGCCGACTGTAGCCCGTTTCCAGCGCGAGCTCTTCGGGGGTGAGCCATTCCTTTTTCACGATGCTGTCCCTGTTAAATACATTAGCTGTACATATTACAACAAAACGTAACGGGGAGAAGTCATCCGACAGGAAAATGCCTTTTGTCAGATGACAAAAGGCATAATTCGATTACTGTGCTTCGCTAACGGAAGGCTGTTCTGGACGGAAAGCGAGGAAATAGGTGAGGCCAACAAAAATTGCACCGCCGACGCCGTTGCCGAGGAAAACGGCAATCACGTTTGGCGCAAATTCTGCCCAACTCATTTGGCCCGCAAAAATAGCAGCAGGCACAATAAACATGTTGGCGATGACGTGCTGGAAGCCAATGGCGACGAATGCCATCACCGGGAACCACATGCCAAAGATTTTACCGACCATATCTTTACTGGCAAAAGCTAACCAAACAGCCAGACACACCAGCCAGTTGCAGCCAATACCTGAAATGAACGCATGCAAGAAGTCGGCATTCACTTTCGCGTGGGCAATCGCCACGGTTTTTTTCAGGTAATCGCCTTCGGTCATACCCAGCATGTGGCCAAAGAACCACGCCACGGCCACACTGCCTAAGAAGTTGGCGATAGTGACCCAGAACCAGTTACGCAGCACGCTAAAACCGCTGATGCGGCGAGCGAACCAGGCAATCGGCATCGTCATCATGTTGCCGGTCAGCAGTTCGCCACCGGCTAACACGGTGAGGATCAGACCCACCGGGAACACGGCTGCGCCGAGGAAGCCACCAAACGAACCCCATTCAGCAGGGAGTTGGTTGATAACGTGCAGATCGAGCAGGAAACCAGTGGCAATAAATGCACCGGCCATAAAGCCAAGAATTAACAAGGTAGAAACCGGCAAACGGCTTTTAGCCACGCCAGCTTGAATCGCCAGTTGGGCGATCTCTTTTGGTGTATGCAGCGACATAGTTCACTTTTCTTTTCGTTAACAAGGGGGAAGTTGCTGGCCGGCCAAAGAGAGACTTACCCTGGAAGGTTGACCGGTTAATTAGCGCGCTAAGTTTACACGCGCCCGTAACGAACACAAGATTATTCCTAACATCTTTAACCGCGATTTAACCTTGTGGGGTGAGAAGGTCATGCGAAAATCAGCAAAGGAAAGTGCGATTACGTTGAAAAAAAAGCCATTATGACGCGGGGTTGCCGCCTTTTTCAGCGATTGAACACAGAACAAGAATTTGACGTTGACACTCAGGAGGCGGTTTCATATTATGCCGTCCGTCGAGTTAAATCGGCAGTTTTCGGTGCTGGGGGTATAGCTCAGCTGGGAGAGCGCTTGCATGGCATGCAAGAGGTCAGCGGTTCGATCCCGCTTATCTCCACCAAATCGTTATTAACGATGGGCACTGAATAAGATTTCCAGATGTGGGGGTATAGCTCAGCTGGGAGAGCGCTTGCATGGCATGCAAGAGGTCAGCGGTTCGATCCCGCTTATCTCCACCAAATCTCTGTTCGTTCTGAACGCGTAATAAAATCCTAAACGAAAAAATTAAACACGAATAATCGTGCATTTGGCGTTTTTGCTATGCAATGAATGTCTGTTGCAAGTGCACATCAACGCGCACCTTACGAAAATTATGCACGTTCGTCGAAGGTTAGCCATTAATGGCGTTATCGTCAGCAGCTTAACTGACAAGCAATCAGTCATTAATGGCGACCGAAAGCGCTTGAATGAGTGTCAAAAGCCCTTCTGGTCGCCCAGCAACATATTAAGCCAACGGCAATACCCTGAAACCGTGCGTACCATCGCGGTCCAGCTGCGCGACCAGACCATACTCCCAATCCAGATACGCCTGCATCACCTTCGGTTCGATATCCGTGCCTTCATACGGGCGACGATAGCGATCGATATCCGGTGACAGTAACTGTTGCTCGCCTTGTTCGGTCGGAAGGTTTGCTGCACGCCACGCCGCGTTACCCCCTTCCAGCACAAACACCGGCTTGCCGGTCAACTCAGCGACCTGCTCGACAGCATAACCGGCTAACAGGCTGCTGCCGCAGGTCAGAACATAGCGTCGTGCATCGGGTAATGCACCTTTGCCTTGCTGTTGCAGCGTTGAACGCAGTAGCCAGCCCGCGCCGGGAATATGGCTGTTGAGATGATTGGCGCGCGTGGTGAAATCCAGTACTTGCGTTTGCCCCTCGCCCAACCAGTCCGCGAGCTGCTGAGGCGAAACAAATTCTGGCTGTTCGACGGCTGGCACCTGGGGTTTCCAGTTGCCGGTTGCACTGAAATCCTCTGGCTGCAACTCTTCTAACACTGAAACCTGCCAGCCAAGCTGCGCCAGCCAGGAGGCTGTCATATTGGCGCGTACGCCGTCGTCATCAATCAATACAATGCGCGCGCCGCGTACGCTGGCATAGTGGTCGGTCTCCTGCACCAGCTGTCCCCCTGGCACGTGGCGGCTGCCAGGCAGATGGCCCGTGGCGTACTCCTCGGCATCGCGCACATCAAATACGTAAGTATTACGTGGCTCCTGCTGCCAGCGCTTCAAGGTTGCCAGCGGAATACGCTCAACGCCGGCACGATCGGCAAGATTACGTGCATTATTCGCGGCCTGGCGCTGTGCGGTTTCGCTGGTCTCACCGTAGCGACGCGACTGGGCTTTATCCAGCGCATGTCCCGCCAGCGTCCAACCGATGGTCCCGTTACGCAGTGCGAATACCGGATTGCGAATCCCGGCATTCACCAACGACTGGGTACCAATGATGCTGCGCGTACGTCCCGCACAGTTCACAATCACAGTGGTTTCCGGCGAAGGGGCGAGATCGCGCACGCGCAACACCAGCTCACCGCCCGGTACGCTGGTGGCTCCGGGAATGCTCATGGTCTGATATTCATCAAAGCGGCGGGCATCCAGCACCACCACATCGGCATCGCTGTTGATCAGGGCGTGCACCTCATCCGCTGACAGGGAAGGGGTGTGATTGTGATGCTCCACCAGTTCACCGAACGCTTTGCTCGGCGAATTGACATCAATAAACAGCTCGCCGCCTGCAGCTTGCCAGCCAGCTAAATCCTCTTTCAGCAGCGCCACATTGCTGTAGCCCAGTGCGGCTATACGTTCGGCTGCTGCCTGCGCCAGACCTTCGCCGTTATCATATAAAGTGATGGATGTGCTGTGCTGCGGGATGCGATCTAACAGTTCGAGTTCCAGTTTGGAGAGCGGAATATTCACCGCAAACAGCGGATGTGCGGTGGCGTACAGCGCTTCGTCACGCACATCCACAATCGCCACTTCCTGCTGCTGACGCAGCGCTTCAAGAATCTCCGCTGCCGGGCGGAGAGGGAAAGTCGTTTTACTCATGTGAGAGATCCCAAATGTTTGGTAAATAGCGGTTGCTGTAACCGGAGATAAACTGTTTTTCACTGCCGTCTTCGCGGTACACCGCGCGTTTTACCGCCCCAATATTGGCACCGTAGACGTGGATGCTGATCGAGACGCGGTCGTCATAGGCGTTGCTCACGCGGTGAATATCACCCACGGTGGGGGAGACGGCTTCAACATGACCTGGATTGAGACGCACGGGAGCACCTTCAGGTTGTAATCCATGTGGCCCCGGCTGCCAGGATTGTGAAATCTCCGCGCCGCGCAGCATGCCAATCAAGCCCCACACGCGATGGTCGTGAATCGGTGTTTGCTGGCCCGGTCCCCACACGAAACTCACGACCGAAAAGCGCTGCTGAGCATCGGCATACAGCAGATATTGCTGATAGTGGTCTGGATGCGGCTGGGTATAGGCTTCATCTAACCAGTCATCATGGCGAATAAGCTCGCCCAGCCAGGCACTGCCCTGTTGCAAAACCGTGGCTTCATCGGGTTGGCTGTCGAGTAAGTTCGCCAGATCACTGACAAAGCGGCGTAAACGATGGTGTTGATACTCACTCATGATTTGTCTCCCGGCGCATGTTGAGCAACCTGGTTGGCCTGCGCAGACAGGCTGAAATCAAAGGCTTTGCTGACATCAATCGCTTTGGGCAATACCTGATAGCGATGGAAGAAGTCTGCCGACTGTTGCAGCGTAGGGATCAGGCTGGCGTCAAACACCAGCGGGCGGATTCGCGCATCGGCAATCCAGCTGCTGGTAATGTTTGTGGGCATATTGAGTGTTTTGCCCAGCACCGCTGCGAACTCTTGCGGGTGCTGCTGCGCCCAAATCTGTGCTTTTGCCAGACGTGCCAGCAAATCGGCGATGGCTTTACGCTTACCGGCATCATTCAAGGCTTCATCGCGCGCTAAGGCATACGAGTAACCGGACATAATTCCTTTGCCGCCGCCGTCAGGGACACGCACGGTGCCATCCACCGCCGTTGAGGTGGCGATGTACGGTTCCCACGGCGCCCAGGCCGATACCGCACCAGACGTCAATGCCGCACGACCATCCACCGGGCCAAGGAAACGCAGCGTGACATCGTCAGGCTTCAATCCGGCTCGTTCCAGCAAGCCCAGCAGCAGATAATGGCCCCAGCCGCCACGATTCACCGCGATTTGCTTGCCTTTTAAATCCTGCAAACTGTGGATCCCGGCATTCGGACGCGTCAGCAGGGCGATGCTGTCAGGATTATTCTGCCAGGCGCCCACGGCTTTAACCGGCGCGCCAGCGGCATAGACAAACAGGAACGGCAGGTCGCCGGTAAAGCCGACGTCAAGCGCACCAGCATTCAGTGCTTCCTGCACGGGTGCGCCGGAATCGAAAGCAGTGAGTTTGAGATCGTAAGGCAGGTTATTAAGCTCGCCAGAGGCTTTCAGCGCGGCAAAACGATCGCCTTTCACATCGCCTAAGCGCAGGGTGACTTTATCCGCCGCCAACAACGGATTAAGCGCAGATAGCGCCAGTGCAACACCGGCAAACAGGGCAGCCAACCGCATCAGGCGCTCCTTTTAACCGCAGCAGTATGCGCGGCCACTTTTTCACGCGTCAGGGGAATCAGTTCCTGACCATACTCCACCGCATCATTGAGTGGATCGAAGCCGCGAATTAACACGCTGTGAATACCAAGGCGATAGTAGTCCAGCAGCGCATCAGAGACCTGATCGGCGGTGCCGACCAGCGCGGTAGAGTTGTAGCCGCCCTGAACCAGTTTGGCCACGCCGGTCCACAGCACCTTATCCAGTCGATCCCCTTCGTTCGCGGCGGCCAGCAGGCGTTGCGCACCCACGCTTTGCGGTTTGGGTTTACCAAAGGCAAAGCCGGTTTCGCGCAGCTGTTTTTCGGCCGTTTCGCGGATATGCTCGGCACGCTCCCAGGCTTCCTTCTCGGTTTTGCCGATAATCGGGCGGAAGGAAATATTGAAGTCGATTTCACGTCCCTGCTGAGCCGCAGCGGCACGCACGCTGCGCACCGTCTCTTCAGCCCCTTTTAATGGCTCGCCCCACAGTGCAAATACGTCGGCGTGGCGCGCCGCAACATCAATCGCTTCCTGCGATGAACCACCAAAATAGACCGGCAGTTTTTTCTGCAGCGGTTTAATCGCCGAAAATGCCTGTTCAGCCTGATAGAACTGACCTTGATGATCGTAGGGCTGTGAAGATTCCAGACTCTGTTTCAACACGGTCAGAAACTCATCGCTGCGTGCATAGCGTTCGGCTTTATTCAGGAAATCCCCATCGCGGCGCTGCTCTACATCGCTGCCACCGCTGATGATGTGCACCGCCAGGCGGCCATCGGTGAGATGATCCAGCGAGGCCAGCTTACGCGCGGCCAACGTTGGTGCGACAAAACCAGGGCGATGTGCCAGCAGGAATTTCAATGTCGAGGTGTGGGCCGCAGCGTGGGCCGTGACCAAAAAACCGTCGGGTTGATCGGACCAATAGCCGACCAGGATACGATCAAAACCGGCTTCTTCATGGGCGCGGGCAAAGCGAGCGATGTAGTCTTTATCGAACAGCGGGCCGCTGGCCGGGATGATTTCTGAAGCGAGGCGGTGGCCAATCATGCCAAGAAATTGAATGCTCATACGATTCTCCTGATGTGAGGTCATGGAGAAAAGCTACGGGGGCAGGTGGCTGGGAAGGAAATTCAATATTGTGCAAAGGATTTGCAATTAGCGGGGAAGCAGCGGTTGGCGCGGTGATTGCGGGTTGAAAATGGGGTTATAACAGATAGGAATAATTAAGAAGAGAAGGGCGAGCCGAAGCTCGCCCAAACTATCAGAAGGCCAGAACCAGCCCGGCGATAGCGGCAGAGAGCACGCTCACCAGGGTTGAACCGTACAGCAGTTTCAGGCCAAAGCGAGAAACCACATTACCCTGCTCTTCATGCAGACCTTTGATTGCACCCGCCACAATCCCGATAGACGAGAAGTTAGCGAAGGAGACCAGGAACACAGACAGGATGCCTTCGGCATGCGGTGACAGCTGACCGGCAATTTTCTGCAGATCCATCATCGCCACGAATTCGTTTGAAACCAGTTTGGTCGCCATGATACTGCCGACTTGCAGCGCTTCGCTGGACGGCACGCCCATCACCCACGCAAACGGGTAGAACACGTAGCCCAGCACACCCTGGAAGCTGATGCCGAAGATCAGGTCAAACAGGGCGTTCAGACCAGAAATCAGCGCGATAAAACCAATCAGCATCGCGGCAACGATAATCGCCACTTTGAAACCAGCAAGGATGTATTCACCCAGCATTTCAAAGAAGCTCTGACCTTTATGCAGGTCCTGCAACTGCAGGTCTTCTTCGCTGTCGATGCGGTAGGGGTTAATCAGCGACAGGACAATAAAGGTGCTGAACATGTTCAGCACCAGCGCAGCAACCACATATTTTGGCTGCAGCATGGTCATGTAAGCACCGACGATTGACATCGATACAGTCGACATAGCGGTCGCTGCCATGGTGTACATGCGGCGCTGTGACATCTTGCCGAGGATATCCTTATAGGCGATGAAGTTTTCTGACTGTCCCAAAATCAGAGAGCTTACGGCGTTAAAGGATTCCAGTTTGCCCATGCCATTGATTTTAGACAGCACGGTACCGATGCCGCGGATCACCCATGGCAAGATACGGAAATGCTGCAAAATACCGATCAGCGCGGAAATAAACACAATCGGGCACAGAACATTGAGGAAGAAGAAGGCGAGGCCTTTCTCATTCATGTTACCGAACACGAAGTTGGTCCCTTCTGCGGCGTACTTCAGCAGATGGTCAAACAGACCGGCAAACCCTTTCACGAAGCCGAGGCCCGCTTCAGAGTTAAGGAAGAACCACGCCAGCAAAACTTCGATCACCAGAAGCTGTACGATGTAGCGAATACGGATACTCTTACGATCGTGACTGACCAGCAAGGCCAGTACGGCTACCACCACTAATGCCAAAAGAAAGTGCAAAATATGGGACATGTCGGCTCCAAATTTGAGGAGGGTTGTATTTTGTTGCGTATTCTATGTAACGCGTTACTTAAAAACGAGATCTAAACCACATTATAAGTATTCGGTATCGACATATTTCTAAGAATAGTCTCACCGCTCACACCCTCTTCACAAATCCGTTACAAGAAATATCCACAAAAACATTGTCTATAAAATAACCCGAGAGTAGAGTGATTCCTGTTGCAAACATTTTGGCAAGAACTGGCTTTACCGCAAGGTATAGCAATGGCTATACTTCATAGCACCATCTATTACTACGATAACGATAACCATATTTCACTTGCCTTGCTGGCCCCGTAATCTGTGAGGGTCATCAAGCGTTAGGACAGGGTCAACACTATGTCAGAAAGCCGCACCGCTGAGCGCGCCGCTCGCGGAGCCAGAAAAATCAAGCTCGCGCTGCTGGGCCCTGCCTTCATCGCGGCGATCGGTTATATCGATCCCGGTAACTTCGCCACCAACATCCAGGCCGGTGCGGCCTACGGCTATAAGCTGCTGTGGGTGGTGGTTTGGGCTAACGTGATGGCGATGCTGATTCAGCTGATGTCCGCCAAGCTGGGCATCGCTACCGGCAAAAACCTGGCTGAGCACATTCGCGATCGTTTCCCGCGCCCGGCGGTGTGGTTCTATTGGGTGCAGGCAGAGATCATCGCGATGGCGACAGACCTCGCTGAATTTATTGGTGCGGCGCTCGGCTTTAAGCTGCTGCTGGGGATTTCGCTGCTGCAAGGTGCGGTGTTGACCGGTGTCGCCACCTATTTGATTTTGATGTTGCAAAACCGTGGTCAGAAACCGCTGGAATTAGTGATTGGCGGCCTGCTGTTGTTTGTCGCCGCGGCCTATATCGTTGAGCTGTTTTTCTCGCAGCCGAAAGTGAGTGAGTTAGTGACCGGCATGGCGTTGCCTTCGCTGCCGACATCAGATGCAGTATTCCTGGCGGCAGGTGTGTTAGGTGCCACCATCATGCCACATGTCATTTATCTCCATTCCGCACTGACACAACACGGGAATATTGGCAGCAAAGCCGATCGCTACTCTTCGACCAAACTCGATGTCGCGATTGCCATGACTATCGCGGGCTTTGTCAATCTGGCGATGATGGCCACTGCCGCTGCGGCTTTCCACTTTAGCGGCCACACCAGTATTGTCGATCTCGACCAGGCGTACCTGACGCTGCAACCGCTGCTGGGCAAAGCGGCGGCTATCGTGTTTGGCCTGAGCCTGGTCGCCGCCGGTTTGTCATCGACCGTTGTCGGTACACTGGCGGGGCAGGTGGTAATGCAGGGCTTTATCCGTTTCCACATTCCGCTGTGGCTGCGTCGTACCATCACCATGTTGCCTTCCTTTATTGTGATTTGGGCGGGATGGGATCCCACCCGCATTCTGGTAATGAGCCAGGTGCTGCTCAGTTTTGGTATTGCGCTGGCGCTGATTCCGCTGCTTGCCTTTACTGGCAACCGTGAGTTGATGGGCGATGAGATGGTGAATTCACGCCTGATGCAGAACGCGGGGCGCTTGATTGTGGTACTGGTGGTGGCGTTGAATCTTTACTTACTGGTGGGCGAAGCGCTCGGCTGGTAAGCCAACCGCAAAATGAAAAATCCCGGCTCTGAGGCCGGGATTTTTTTAACGCCAGTGAGGAGGGGGTGGCGGTGGCGGCCGATGGTCGTGTCGCCAGTGTGCGCGGCGTTCACGCTCGTGCCAGCGATGTTCACGCTCCCACTCTTTGTGGCGTCGCCATTCATCGTGTCGCCACCAGCGGCGTTCATTGTATGAGTAGCGGTCATTCCACCAACGCGGTTCACGCCAGCGTCCACCATCCCAGTAATAACCGCGACGGTCACGGTCGCCGAGATGTAACGTCACGCCGGGTGTGCGAATAGTCAGGCTATCGGCATGTGCTGTGCTTATTGCCAACGGGGATAAAGATGCCAGCAACGCGGCAAACAAAATAGCTCGTTTCATTACTTCTCCTTTTCAGTAGCTTATCACTGCCACCGTTGCGCTAGTCTGCCACATCGGACCAACCATGCCTTGAGAATGAGTCTGAAAAGGTTGAGGGAAATCTGAATTGAGAATTATCTGCTGCGGAAAACACCCGGCCTGAACCGGGTGGGGAAGCGCTTACACTAAAATGGCGTGGATGGCATTAATCTCATCCTGCGTTAGCACCGGCTGGCTCAACATCTCAACAGCATCATCGATTTGCGCGGTTTTGCTGGCACCGATCAGCACGGAAGTCACACGTTCATCACGCAGCACCCAGCTTAGCGCCATTTGCGCCAGCTTCAGCCCACGCTGCTGCGCGATAGCCTGCAGCTTGCGCACCTTCTCCATTTTCTCTTGGGTCAGTTGGCTCTCATTGAGGAATTTACTGCCGCTGGCAGCGCGTGAATCCTCTGGAATGCCTTGTAGATAGCGGTCAGTCAACACACCGCCCGCCAGCGGAGAGAAGGCGATGCAGCCGACACCATTGTCTCCCAGCACATCCAGCAAGCCTTGCTCTTCAGGGGCGCGTTCGAACATGGAGTATTTTGGCTGGTGGATCAGACATGGCGTACCAAGGTCACGCAAAATGGCGATCGCTTCAGCGGCCTTATCGGCAGGATAGTTGGAAATGGCGGCATACAGCGCTTTGCCCTGACGCACCAAGTGATCCAGCGCGCGCATGGTCTCTTCCAGCGGTGTCTCTGGATCAGGACGGTGATGATAGAAGATATCGACGTACTCCAGCCCCATACGCTTCAGGCTTTGATCGAGACTGGAAACCAGATACTTGCGTGATCCCCAATCGCCATACGGGCCATCCCACATGGTGTAACCCGCTTTGGTCGAGATCACCAGTTCATCACGCAGTCCGGCAAAATCTTCGCGCAGAATACGGCCAAAATTGGACTCGGCGGAACCCGGAGGCGGACCATAGTTATTGGCGAGATCAAAGTGAGTGATGCCACGATCAAAGGCGTGGCGCAGGAGTTCACGACTGTTATCGACGCGCGTGCTGTCGCCAAAGTTATGCCATAAACCCAGCGAAATCGCGGGCAGCTTCATGCCGGTACGGCCACTACGGCGATATTGCATCTGTTGATAACGGTCGGGATGGGGAAAAATAGACATGCAGCGTTCCTGTCTCAAAGGGGAGAAAGTGACATCAGCATAGCAGTGTATGCGTTTACACTAAGCCGAAACGGGCCGAAGATCGCAACTTACAGAATTTTCTGTCGTCGTAACGATTGCTTGCCACAAATCACAGCGCGCTGATGGTGAAAATCTCGCCAATTCAGCCACATTGCTGATACTTCGATTATTCCCTTAAGAAGGAGCTGTCGATGAAAACTCTCACTGTTGGCGACTATTTACTGCACCGTTTACAGCTTGCTGGCATCCGTCACTTGTTTGGCGTACCCGGCGATTACAACCTGCAATTTCTCGACAGCGTAATCGAACACCCTGAGATCGCCTGGGTCGGCTGCGCCAATGAGTTAAACGCAGCCTACGCGGCAGATGGTTATGGACGCTGCAACGGTGCCGCCGCCTTGCTCACCACTTTTGGCGTGGGCGAACTCAGCGCAATAAATGGCATTGCGGGCAGCTTTGCAGAGTATGTGCCTGTCATTCATATTGTGGGCGCTCCCGCCAGCCGAGCCCAGCAGCAGGGGCATTGTGTGCATCACTCTTTAGGCGATGGCGACTTCCATCACTTCCTGCGTATGGCACAGGAGGTCAGCGTCGCCAGCGCGGTGCTGACAGCGGAGAATGCCGTCGCGGAAATTGATCGTGTTATCACCGAGTCACTGCATCATCACCGGCCTGGCTATTTATTGCTGGCGGTCGACGTGGCGGCCGCACAGGTTGAACTCGTCGATTTACCTTCTTCAGCAACACCAGACGATTCCGCTGTTGCAGCGTTTGCAGCAGCCGCTGAACGTCTTCTGGCGCCCGCGCAGCGTGTCGCCTTGCTGGCGGACTTCCTCGCGGCACGCTGGCAACTGCAAAAAACACTCACAACCTTGCGCCAGCTACGCGCTATTCCCGCCGCGACCTTATTAATGGGCAAAGGTGTACTGGATGAGCAGCAGCCGGGCTATGTTGGCACTTACGCCGCGGAGGGCAGCAGTGAAGCGGTACGCCGTGCGATTGAAGAGACCGATGTGACGCTGTGTGTCGGCGTGCGCTTTACCGACACCTTAACTGCTGGCTTCACTCAGCATCTGCCTGCAGAACGCGTGATTGACCTGCAACCCTTCCACGCCACGGTGGGCGGAGAACGCTTTGCACCGCTGAGCATGGCACAGGCGCTGGCGGTGTTGCTGCCGATTTATCAACGTCACTGCGCACACTGGGCGCTGGCCGACCACGTTTCCTGCGAAGAAAATGAGCAACCTGATGATGCGGTAATCAGTCAGCGTGCATTCTGGCAGGCGATGCAGCGCTTCCTGCAGCCGGGTGATATTATCCTGGCCGACCAAGGCACGGCGGCGTTTGGCGCGGCAGCGCTGCGTTTACCACAGGGCGCGCAACTGCTGGTGCAGCCGTTATGGGGATCGATTGGCTATACTCTACCAGCGACCTTCGGGGCGCAAACCGCGCAGCCGGAGCGCCGCGTCATCCTGATCATCGGTGATGGCTCAGCGCAACTGACTATTCAGGAGTTGGGTTCGATGCAGCGTGACCGGCAACAGCCGATCATCTTCCTGTTAAATAATGACGGCTACACGGTTGAACGGGCGATTCACGGTGCTGAACAGCGCTACAACGACATTGCCCCTTGGAACTGGACCGCGCTGCCGCACGCCATGAGTGTGCAGTGTCAGGCACAAAGCTGGCGGGTGAGTGAGACGGTGCAACTGACGGCGGTGATGGAGCAATTAATGCTGAATCGCCGGCTGACGCTGGTGGAAGTGGTGATGGAGAAACAAGACCTGCCACCTCTGCTGCGTAAGGTCACTGCCGCGCTGCATCAGCGCAACAGCGGGCAGGTTTAGGAAAATTGCCTCTATACACATGAGGCTGTGAACGTCAGGCTGTGCCACACATCTGAAGTATTGACGCCCATCATGCTGGTGGGCGTGATTGTTTTATTGGCAGGCTCTTATATAGTGTCCTGCAATTGTTTATGACCCAAGCGGAGCAGCAGAAGAATGACAAAATACGCCCTGGTCGGCGATGTGGGCGGCACTAACGCTCGTCTCGCCTTGTGTGAGGTGGAGACCGGCGCCATCTCCCAGGCCAAAACATTCTCAACATCAGACTACGACAATCTCGAAGCGGTGATTCGTGCTTATCTCGATGAGCAGAAGCAGGAGATCAAACACGCCTGTATCGCGATTGCCTGCCCAATCACCGGCGACTGGGTGGAGATGACCAACCACGATTGGGCATTTTCAACGCGTGAGATGAAAGAACATCTGGCCTTCGAGAGCCTGGAAATCATCAATGATTTCACCGCAGTCTCGATGGCTATTCCGATGCTTTCTGAAAATGAAGTGCTGCAGTTTGGCGGTAAAGCCCCGGTTGAAGGTAAACCAATTGCCATTTACGGTGCCGGTACCGGTTTGGGAGTTAGTCACCTGGTGCATGTGGATAAGCGCTGGGTCAGCCTGCCGGGTGAGGGCGGTCATGTTGACTTCGCGCCAAACAGCGAAGAAGAGGGTGAAATCCTTGAGGTGTTACGCGCCGAGCTGGGCCATGTGTCAGCGGAGCGTGTGCTGTCCGGGTCAGGGCTGGTGAATCTGTATCGCGCTATCGTTAAATCTGACCAGCGCGAGCCGGAAAATCTTAAACCTAAAGATGTAACGGAACGCGCACTACAAGACAGCTGCACCGATTGCCGTCGTGCACTGTCGCTGTTTTGCGTGATCATGGGGCGATTTGGTGGCAACCTGGCGCTGAATCTCGGCACCTTTGGCGGGGTGTATATTGCCGGTGGCATCGTGCCACGCTTCCTCGACTTCTTCAAAGCCTCGGGTTTCCGCGCTGCGTTTGAAGATAAAGGCCGCTTCCGTGATTACCTGGTGGATATTCCGGTCTACATGATTACTCACGATCAGCCAGGCTTACTGGGCGCGGGTGCGCATCTGCGCCAAACGCTGGGCCGCGTACTGTAACGCACAAGGGCGAGCGGCGCTGCGCCGTTCGCCTTATAACCTCATCAACTGGCGAAACGCCTTCACCTTGCTACGACTCACTGGCACCTGCGCATCCAAATCACGCAACTTCACCAGATAAGTGTTGTTAAACCACGGCTCGATCTCGCGAATTTTGCTGAGGTTGACGCAATACGAGCGATGGCAGCGGAAAAACAGCTGCTCCGGCAAGCGACTGCAAAACTCGCTGATCGCCATCGACATCACATAGGCTTCGCGGCGGGTATAAACAAACGTCAGCTTTTCATGGGCCTCAACGTAATAGATATCGTTGATATCGGTGACGATGATGCGCTCATCTTTCACCAGATTGACGGTCAACGGCGCACTCTGGGCTGATTGGGCCTGCGCGTGCTGCTGCTGCGCGGTGGCTTCGAGTTTGTTCAGCATGGTGATGATGCGCGACTCCTGGTAGGGCTTGAGAATGTAGTCAAACGCATCCAGTTCAAAGGCATCCACCGCATGCTCTTTCCAGGCAGTGATAAACACGATCAACGGCTTGTGAGCAAACTGATTAATGTTTTGCGCCAGCAGCATGCCGTCCAGAGACGGAATATTGATATCGAGGAAAATCACATCCACACGGTGGTTTTGCAGGTATTTCAACACCTCCAGACCATCATCAAAGCAGGCTTCGATAGCGATCTGACTGTGTTGCTGAATCATCCAGCTCAACTCTTGTTGAGCAAGGAATTCGTCTTCGACGATGATGGCTTTCACGCGTTGTGTTCCGAAATAAGGCTTAATGGCGCAGCCAGGCGCTGACCATTTTTACTCAGCGTAAAGGAGATCTCGGTGCCGGGTTGATGACGAATGATAGTTAGCCCCTGACCCGAAAGCAGTTTGACCCGATGATGGACATTCAGCAGACCAATTTTATTGCCGGGCATCTCATCGCGCGCCACGCGAGCAATAACCTCTTCACTGATACCGGCACCGGTATCACGCACCGCCACGCGGACATTATCGCCCAAATCTTTCACGCTCAATGTCACCACACCCTTGCCGCGACACGGTTGGATCCCGTGCACAATGGCATTTTCCACCAGTGGCTGAATCAGCAGGCTTGGCAGAGAAAAGTGCAGGTCTTCATCGATGTCGTAAATCATCGAGAGCTTGTCGCCAAAGCGTGCCTGTTCAATGGCAATGTAATCCTTCACCTGCCACAACTCTTTTTTAATATCGATGGGCTCGTCATCGTTGAGTTCCAGGTTGTAGCGCAGATAACGCGACAGATTAATCACCAACTGACGCGCCGTATCGGGATTGAGGCGAATGGACGCCGAAATCGCGTTGAGCGCATTAAACAGGAAGTGCGGGTTGATCTTACTTTGCAGCGCGCGCAGTTCCGCTTTGTTGGCCATTTCGCGCAACTGCTCCGCGCGCGATACTTCTAACTGAGTGGAGATGATTTGTGACAGGCCAATCGCCATCTCTTTTAGCGAACCGGTGATGCGGTGCGCCCGGCGATAATAGATTTTTAGTGTGCCTGTCACTTCCCCTTTTTCCCAAAGGGGAATAACCAGCATCGAGTGAATATCTTTGGTGCGGTGCGCCTCATCATTATTCTTGATAATGATTTTGCCGCTGGCGATGGACTGCGCGGTGGTGGGGCTGATGCCATCATCCCCATTCTGGTAGTTATGCTCGCCGTAACCGACGTAAGCCAGAATTTGTTTGGTATTGGTGATGGCGACCGCGTCAGCATGAATATCGCTGCGGATGATATCGCACACCTGGCGTAATGACTGACTATTCACCTGGCGAAACAGCGGCAGGGTTTTGTTGGCAATCTCCAGCGCTAACTTGGCCTGACGCGCAGCAATCGCCTCCTTTTCACCCTCTACGCTCTGCACCAGCAGCACAATCAGGCCGATGCTGGATGCGCCAAGGATCATCGGCAGCGCAATCTCTGAGACAATCGAAAAGCCCAGAGACATCGGTCTGGCCCACAGCACAATCAGCAGCATGGTGAGGGTTTCGCACAGCATGCCGCCTAAGATACCGGCGCGCCAACGCTGCTCTTTACCCACCCGACGATTGATCACGCCTGACGCGATCCCGGCAATAATGCTGGTGATTAAACAGGGCACGGCGGTGACGCCGTCCATATCAATCAAGTAACGATGCACACCCGCGATGACACCGGTGGCAATGCCGACCCAGGGGCCAAACAGAATCCCACCTGACATCACTGCAATCACGCGTACGTTCAGCAACGAGCCATCCACGTTGATACCTGACCAGGTACTAAACAGCGCAAACAGCGAGAAAATCGCCGTCACCACCACTTTCTCTTTTATCGAATGCTCATCTTTCTGCAATAGCTGACGAAACACGCGCGTGCGCGTGAGGAAGAAAAGGCAGATCAGCATCAATGCAGCGCGGTCAAACACCGCCAACAGCATGTCGAAGTGGGAAGGCAAGGGCATCTCTCAGACTGAGCTTGGATGGGGCTATGATAAAAAATGTGATCAAGATCTGCCAGCGCAAAGGCACCCGACAAACGCTTCTGATGGTGTAGATCAATTTTTAACGAGAATTGACAGCCGGCCATGATGATTAAACAGCAACTCCTATGCTTAAGGTCCAGAAAAGCCGCGTCCGAAGAACGAAGCGTCCGCGCCATGGACGGCGCGGCCGATCTGCTGGGATGCGTGCTTCCTTTGCGATCGGACGCGGCTTTTCTGGATTGCGCACGGACCCGCAGCAAGAACATCAGGAAAAAGAGGAAAACTTGAGTAACAAAAAGAGGATTAATAAATCCGTGCGCTGAGCGCTGGTTGTCTATTGTCCGGTTTGCTATGTTGCCCTGAGTAAATTCGCGGAGCGCAGCAATGCAACTTCTCACCCCTCGTTTATCTCTGACTCGCTTACAACCCGAAGACTGGCAAATCTTTAAAGCCGTGCATGAAGACCCCGCGACCATGACATGGGTCAGCGAAATTCCTGATGAAAATGACATTCGCCAGCGTTTTAATGACCGGCTCGCGCCCTGGCAGGCCAGCAGTTTCCACATGCTCTGCCTGGTGGCGCGCCTGCGTGACACCAATGAACCTATTGGCCTGTTTGGATGCAGTGCCGAATGGCAGCCCTATCGCCAGGCCGAAGTGGGTTACATGCTCTGCCATCGCTTTACCGGAAACGGTTATGGCAGTGAAGCCCTGCAAGCGCTCTGTGACTTCTTGATGGAGGCAGAATTTCATAAGCTCAAAGCGCTGGTTATCGAGGGGAATTGGCCATCGCGGCGCATTCTGGAAAAGAATGGTTTCGAGCTAGAGGGTACGCTACGGGATAATTACCTGTTAAACGACCAATGGGTGAACGATTGGGTGTTCGGTCGCCTGAATCCAGAAAATTAAAAAAATATTCTGTTGCTCTCGACAATTCTGTTATCAGCGCGTTATGTTCTTCTTCGGTCACCGCAGTGACCAGCGTCGCTCGGACGGTCCGGGCGCTAACGTAATCCAGAGGACATCATGGCTGATAACAGCACACCCCGTCGTTTCTCGCGTATTGAACGCCTTCCCCCATATGTATTTAACATCACCGCTGAGTTGAAGATGGCTGCGCGTCGGCGCGGCGAAGACATCATCGATTTCTCGATGGGGAACCCCGATGGCGCTACGCCGCCGCATATCGTGGAAAAACTCTGCCAGGTGGCGCAACGCGAAGACACGCACGGCTATTCAACCTCTAAAGGCATTCCGCGTCTGCGTCGCGCCATCTCGCGCTGGTACGCAGACCGCTATCAAGTAGACATCGACCCGGAATCGGAAGCGATTGTCACCATCGGTTCAAAAGAAGGGCTGGCACATCTCATGCTGGCAACTCTCGATCACGGTGATACCGTGCTGGTGCCAAACCCCAGCTACCCGATTCACATCTACGGCGCGGTGATTGCTGGGGCGCAGGTACGTTCAGTGCCGCTGGTGGCAGGCGTCGACTTCTTCAACGAATTAGAGCGCGCCATCCGCGAAAGCTATCCAAAACCGAAGATGATGATCCTCGGCTTCCCATCGAACCCGACGTCACAATGCGTTGAGCTGGACTTCTTCGAGCGCGTGATTGCGCTGGCGAAACAGTACAACGTGCTGGTGATTCACGATCTTGCTTACGCAGACATCACCTACGATGGCTGGAAAGCACCGTCGATAATGCAGGTGCCCGGCGCACGTGATGTCGCGGTGGAATTCTTCACCCTGTCAAAAAGCTACAACATGGCAGGCTGGCGTATCGGCTTTATGGTCGGCAACAAAGAGCTGGTCTCTGCGCTGGCCCGCATCAAAAGCTATCACGACTACGGCACCTTCACGCCATTGCAGGTCGCGGCCATTGCCGCACTGGAAGGGGATCAACAATGCGTGCGCGATATTGCGGAACAGTACAAACGCCGTCGTGATGTCTTAGTAAAAGGCTTGCATGAGGCGGGCTGGATGGTCGATCTGCCTAAAGCGTCGATGTACGTCTGGGCAAAAATCCCCGATCACTACGCGCATCTCGGTTCACTGGAGTTCGCCAAACTGCTGATGCAGGAAGCCAAGGTGTGCGTCTCGCCGGGCATTGGTTTCGGTGACTACGGTGATACCCATGTCCGATTTGCACTGATTGAAAACAGCGATCGTATCCGTCAGGCGGTGCGCGGCATCAAATCGATGTTCCGTGCCGACGGCATTTTGCCGGGAACGGTGAAAGCGCTGGATGAAGAAGAGTAAAAACTAAGAGGGGCGACACTGGTCGCCCCGCCTGGCATGATTTATTTGAGCATCAGCACGAAGGTGCCAACCCAGATCAACAGGAAGAAAGAAACTCCCATTAAAGCGTATCTCACAAAACAACTCCTCTGAGCGGTTACCATGCTGGTGATCCCACGCCAGCGTAACCCGAACAGAATAAGAGAAAGGTGAAGTTCATAACCGCTGCACGCTTTCTTCTCAGGTGGTTCCAAGCGAACTCAGAACAGGATCGAGCGCTAATTTACGCGCAATCGATCCGAAAATAAATAGGCCACTTCTGAGAGATTGCTCACATTTTCAGCGGGCTTCAATTTCTGGAATGGCGGACATGCCCACACGCAATTGCGCCAGATCCGGCTGGTTGGCATCCAGCACAATTTTTACCGGTAAACGCTGTACCACCTTGGTGTAATTACCAGTGGCATTGTCGGGTGAAATCGCGGAAAAAGTCGCCCCCGTGGCCGGTGCAATGCTGTCAACATGGCCGGTAAAGCGCTTGCCTGGCAACGCATCAACCTTCACCACCGCTTTCTGTCCTGGCTGCACATCGGCTAACTGCGTCTCAAGATAATTGGCCGTAATGTACGTCTGTTGCAACGGCACCACCGCCAGCAAACGGGTGCCCGCGCTGACGTACGCGCCCAGTCGCACCGACCGCTGTCCTACCATGCCATCCACGGGCGCGACGATGCGCGTATAGGAAAGATTCAGCTTAGCCTGGTCAACACTGGCTTGGGCGGCGGTCACATCGGCTTCCGCCTGACGCACGGCCGCCTGCAATACGCCCACCTGCTTGATGGCGGCGGCTAAAGCGGCTTCACTCTGGCGCACAGCTGCCGAGGCGGAACGCTGGGTCGAGCTGGCTTTTTGCTGTTCATCGGCGGCAATGGTGCCGCTTTTATACAGCTGATTGTAACGTGCTGCGCTTTGTCCGGCGTACTGAGACGATGCCTGGCTGGCGGCTAAGGTGGCTTTCGCCTCGTCAATGGTGGACTGCTGTTGCTCCAGTTGCGCCTGGCTGCTCAGCCGCTTGGCCTCACTCACTTGCAGATTTGCCTGCGCGGTTTCCAGCGCCACGCGGTAGTCACGATCGTCCAGCGTGGCCAGCAACTCGCCCGCTTTCACTTGCTGGTTATCCAGCACATTCACGCTGGCGACATAGCCGGACACTTTCGGAGCCACCAGGGTGTAATCGGCATTTACATAGGCATCATCCGTACGGTGATCGTTACCGGTCATTGATGACCAGACAAAAAAGGCCATTGCCAGCAACACGATTAATAAGGCGCTCAGCAGCACCGTTCTTTTCAAAGCAGAAGCTTGCATATCAATTATCTCGACGTCGTCGTAACAGGTTGAATCAGGGTTTGTGGTGGCCAGACGCGCTTTGGCAGCCAGGCGGTGAGCAATAACAGCAGCGCAGCGAAAGCGATCAGCATCTGATAACAGTCACTCAGGCTCAGCACCATCGCCTGGTGTTTCAGCAACGTGGCGAAACCGCTGAGGTTTTCAGCGCTGCTGGCACTGCCATCTGGCAATAAAGGAAAACTACTGCTCGATTGAGCACTGGTGGGGGCGGTCATCAGCCAGTCGCGGCTGGCGGCATTCCCTACCAATATGTTGGAGTGAAACTGCTCGCGATGGCTGATAAACCATGTCACCAGCGTACTGGCGGCAATGCTGGAGAAACCGCGTACCGTATTAAACATCGCTGAGGCGAAAGGCCCTTCCGGTGGGGCCACCACGCTGGTGGCGCTCATCAATACCGGCAAAATCACCATCGGCTGACCGAAAGCCTGCAGGATTTGAATCAGCCAGAAGTTCTGGCGTGCCCAGTCAGTGGTGATGTGCATCCCCATCAGGCATGACATCACCAGTAACGTGACGCCCGCCGTCAGCATCCAGCGGCAATCGATCCACCTTATGTTGAGCAGCGCGGCAACCAGCGGGGCGATCAACAGTTGTGGCAGGCCGATGGTTAACGCCAGCGGCGCGAATTGCAGCGTGCGGAAGCCTTCAACCTGAGCGAGATAGGCGGAGGGCAGGGCTGAGCCTGACAGCGATAAAATCAACACTCCCGCCAGAGCCAGTAATCCGTGCGTCAAATTATGCCGACGCAGCATCTGCAATTTGAACAAGGGTAACGGGTGAAACCATTCATTAATAAAGAACACAGTCAGCAATGCGAGTGCGCTGAATAATAGCGCGACGAACAAGGGGGAACTGAGCCAGTCAAGGCGCTCGCCTTGGGTTAAAGCCAGTATCAGCAGCGCCATGCCCGAGCAGCCGGTCAGCATGCCGAACAGATCGATCTGCCTGAAGCGCTCGAAGCGCAGTGGATCCTGTGGCAACCCCCAGCCAATCAACAGCATGGCAATCAGCATCGCGGGGACCACCTGCCAGAAAACAAACATCCAGCCGACTTCATCGGTCCAGAAAGCGGCCAGCGTGGCGGCGAGGTTGGGGCCAAAGGTCGCGGTCAAGGCATAGGCACCCAAGCCATACAGCTTAATGGGAGGCGGTAAAAAACGCAGTGCGACGGTCATCAGCAGCGGTGGCAGTGCACCACCGAACAGGCCCTGAATCACACGCAGTGCGATGAATAGCGTCGAGCCAGGCATTAAAGGCAGCAGTAATCCGCTCAGCATAAATCCGGTGCATACGGCCAGGGCGAAGCGTCGCAGTGAAAACGTCACGGCAAACCAGGGTGCGATCATCATGGCGGCCACTTCCGCGGCTTGGTAGGCGGAGATGATCCAGCTGCCTTGATCGTAGCTAATGCCGATCGCAGCTCGGATATCCGCCAGCGCGATATCGGTCACGCGGTCGTTTAATCCGGAAGTGAGCGCAGCTATCAGCACGCCAACCAACCCTAACGCCAGGCGCAAGGTAAACGGATGGGGAGCCGGAGCCGCAACAGGCTGGGCGTTCATAACAGGCTTCTCTTGTTTTTATTGATGCAGTGTATTGCGATGTGATACATGTCGCATCTTACATCTCGGTATGATGTATTGCAATGTGATACAGGGTGTAAAAGTGCGGTCATTCGCGCTAAAGTAGGGCAGGCCAAAAAGGAACGGACAATGGTTGAAATTCCCTCTAGCCGTGAGGATGAAAAAGCGGGTGGCATTCAGGTCATCGCGCGTGCGGCAAAAATTCTGAATGCGCTGGGTGAACATCCCGGCGGCATGAGTCTGGGTGAAATTGCGCAGGTGGTTGATCTCCCTCGCTCCACGGTGCAGCGCATCATCGCCGCGTTGGATAGCGCCCAACTGGTGCGTAGCAGCGGCGCGGGCGGTTTGCGTCTGGGGCCGGCGCTGCTCAAATTGATCTCCAGCGTGCACAGCGACGTAGTTGAAATCGTGCGCCCGTTCCTGGAACAACTTTCAGCAGAAATCAACGAGACCGTCTCACTGGCGCGCGCCAGCGGCACACAGCTGGCGATCGTGCATTATGTGGTGGCCTCACGTGAATTGCGTGTGGTGCCGCGTATTGGGCTGAATCTTCCGCTTTACAGCACCTCTGGCGGTCGCGCATTGCTGGCGCTGGAGAGTGATGACGATGTGCGGGTGATGGTCGGTGAAGCTTATAAAGAGCTGACCGAAATGACGGTGAAAACCCTGCCGCAACTGCTGGAGTTGATTGCAGAAGTGCGCATCAGCGGTCTGGCCATCGATCGCGGCGAAACGCTGGAAGGTATTTCCACCATGGCAGTGGCGATCGACACCTTGTTCGGGCGCTTTTCTATCTCGTTGCTGGTGCCAACCGCTCGTTTTCATAAACAGGAAGCGCGCTATCGTGAGGAAATCTTGAAGTGCAAAGAGGCGATAATTCGCGAAATTGGCAAAATGACCGCTGTGGAAGGATAACCAACTGATGAAAACGTTGCTGATGGCCATTGATAACTCACCGGTGGCAGAAAAAGTGATTGCGCTGACTATTGAACAGGCGTTAGCGCAACAGGCGCAGGTGACGGTGCTGTGTTGCGTCGATCCGGCCTATTCATCCTGCAATCAGCCCATCGAAATTGATGCCGGAGAGGATCCCGACGATTTCGTGGCCGCAAAAGATGAACAAAACACCGCAGAAATGGTGGTACGTCACGCGCTGGCTCCACTATTGCGTGCGGGTGTAGCAGCGAAAGGCTTGATTATGGCCGGTGAAGCGGCGGAAACCATTGTGGCCCAGTCCAATGTGCTAAAGGCCAGCATGATTATTATTGGCCGCCGCCATCTTTCGCCTTTTAACCGTCTGCTGAAAGGTTCGGTTAGCGCAGCCGTTATTGAGCGCGCCAACTGTCCGGTATTGATTGACGTTCGCAAGGATTAATCACGCTCCATGCTCTCGCTTTTCCCCATTACGCTGGTGGCCTTTGTGCTGCTGGCAATCATCATCATTGTGTTGGTTCGCACCACATCGCTGCGTTTATGGCAGGGAGTGATTCTCTTTCTGCTGCCGTTAGTGCTGGCCAACTTACTGTGGTTTAGCTGGCTGCATCCTCGTCAAGAGCGGCAGGCGCTGGCTCAGGAAGTCTCGACACAACTCAGTCTGGCTCCGGGCTATCGTTTGCTGAAAACCCAGGAACCGGCACTATGGCAATTGCTTAACCGAGAACTGCTCCACAAGCGGATGGAAGGCGTTCCCGCCGACCAGGCGCTGGGTGAACTACGGGGCTGGCTGATGGATTTAGTCAACCAGCGTATGGCGCGTGCCGATGATGCTACGTTGGTCAATTATTTGCGCGTCTCAGTAGAAGAAATGCAGGCATTGCAGCAGCCTGAACCACAGCGCTGTTTCCGTTTTCTTTACCCACAGGTCAATGGCGGGATTAACCTGCAACAAGCCTTGTCACCGGAACTCTACCAGCGGGACGCACAGGCACTCGATAAGCTGTTGCTAAAGAGCACAGGCAACGATCAACCCTTGGATCAGGCCCTGGCGCAGCGGGATTTGCAAAGCATCGTTGAAAAACTCTACGGGAAGTGGGGCGATAAACTGCAACAGCTCAACATGCCAGCAGACACCGCCGTCGATCGCAGCGCGATGTGTGCCATGTCGATTGATCTCTACAGCGGCATTCTCGCATTGCCTGCCAAACAAGCCGCCAATCTTTTACGTAAGATGGTCAGCCTAACCGGTTAGCGTTAGCGGGCAAAAAAAAGCCCGCTCAGCGCGGGCACAAAGGTCACTATTGGTTTTCTTTTCTGGGTATCACCTGGTGTGGTGCAGACTTTGTTACGTCTGTAGGCATCTTCTCATTGCCTATGAGTGAAGGAAAACCGTTTGGTTTTATCAATTTAATTGGTGAAAACTTTGTTTTTTGAAAATTTTCGCGCCTGATTCCTATAGATGCGCGCGATGCTGCCTTTTAAACTGCGGCATCTAATGAGGACATCCTAATGAAAAAAATATTTATTAGCGCGATGGCGCTCTTTATGCTGGCCGGTTGTAGCGTCAGCAAACCCGGTGGATTTGAACGTGTTGATGAAGATGCCAGCTCAAATACTGTTCAGTACCGCTATGATCCGCAAAAGCTAAATAAAGATGCGATGGAACTCGATCTGGCTAATTACTGTAACCAGCGCGGTTTCGATAAAGTGGAATCATTGCCTGCGCAGGAAAGCCATTTACCAGGATTAAAGAAAGCCTGGTACCAATGTAATTATGCGGTAAAAAGCTAAAAGAAAGGGCGGGATAAATTCCCGCCCTTTTTATTTTTTTATTATTTGCTGTGTGTGCTTTGCCCAATTACCAGTGGCGACCATGGTAGCCACGGTCATGATGCCAGCCGCCATTACCCCAGCCGGGACCGTGTCTGTAACCGTCATGGACGATACAGCCACTCAACATGGTCATAATGGCCGCAACCGAAGCAATTTTAATAAACGTTTTCATGGAGAGTCCTCCTCTTTTTCAATGAAGCCAGATTACTGGGAAAAAGTGGAGTGAAGATGCAGGGAATGTAGAGTTATTTCTGGATCTATTACCAGATATGTCAATTTAAAGCTAAAAACGTCTGGGCGGGGAATAAACCAATCAGATAAAGCTGAATACATAAAGATAATAGCGCGAATAATCTGAAATGCAATACTAAATAACAGCTGTTCTCAATAACGCTTTATTTGTGCAGGAAAGAGGGAGAAAGAGGATGCCGCACAGGCTGCGGCATCCCGGAAAATTAATTATGCAGCAAAGGTTCGCTGACGTTTTGACGATTTGGCAGACGGATACTGAGCGACAATACCAGCGAAATCACCAGCAGCGTCATAATCAGGCTGAAGGTGACGGTAAAGCCGCCGAACACCGAAGCCACCAGAGAACCCATTACGCTGCCGATACCAAAGCCAAGGTAAATCAGACCGTAGTTTTTGGTCAGGTTATTGAGACCGAAGAAATCACTGACCAGCGACGGGAACACGGTGATGGTGCCGCCAAAGCTAAAGGCGACACAAGCCAGCGACAGGAAGAAGGTGGTTTCATTCATACGCGTGAACAGCAGGATGCTCATGCCGACCAGCGAAACCATCTGTGCCAGAGAAATCACGCGAATACGTGCCATTTTATCGGACAGTACGCCAAGAATCAGACGACCGCTAAGGTTAGCAATGGCAATCACCGTGACCGCATTGGCTGCCGTTTGTGTGGTCAGATGCACCATACCTTCGCCGATATCTTTCGCTACGCCGATAACGTAAAGGCCGCTCATACACGCGGTGAGGAACATCAGCGCCAGCATCCAGTACTGCGGCAAACGTACTGATTGCGCCAGGGTGTAATCTTTTGCCTGCAACTGCGCATTACCGCTGGTTTGCTGCACTGGTGCATCACGCATCATCAAGGCACCGATGATAATCATGCTCATGGCCAGCACACCCCAAATCATAAAGGTGTTTTCAAGGCCGTAGGTACTCAACAACGCACCACAAATGAATTTAAAGCCGAGGCTGCCTAATCCATAGGCACCAATCGAAAAGGCGGAGATCAGCCCTTTACGCTCTGGGAACCACTTTACGCAGTTAGACAGGGTTAACAGGTAACCGGCACCATCAGCCAGACCGACCAGAATGCCTGCGCTGAGATACAGCATCATCAGGTTATCGGCATGGGCGGTGAGCCAGAAGCCGACGGCCATTAAGATCCCGGCGCCGATGGTGACGTTGCGAACGCCGAATCGTTCCTGCAGTTTGCCCGCCAGTGACGAGGCGATCGCCAGTCCCAGACTTAACAAACCAAACGAGAAAGCGACCTGGCTGATTGGTGCATCCAACTTATGCGCCAGTTGGCCGTTGAACAGGCTCCAGGTGTAGACCGAACCCAGGGCAAACTGGGTGATGATGGTGCCAATTAGGGTAAACATACGAGTACGCTGGTGTTGCGCGGTTAGGGCTGTTTTCATTTTTATCTCTCCCCTCAGGGAATACGGAATCTGCAGCGATAATAAGCGCCTTACGCGCGTGCGGGGCAGGTGAGGGCGTGAATGGACTGGAGGGCGGAATGAAATGCAGTGAAACGGGTATGAATGGCATTGGCAACGAATAAACGAAGCGTCAGTGTCAATCAACAACAGGTGATTGCTGTTAGTGAGTATTTGTAATGAGTTGTATCAATTGCGCCCTATCGCCTGCAAATTCGCCAGCTTTTGCCAGGCTTAAAACTCACTAAACAGGAGGAAATATGACAGACCGAGCATATGAATCCGCGTCAAGCGAGGATGAAGTTTGCTGCATCATCGGTCAGGCGGTGATCGAGTTAAGCGATGAGCATCAGCCTGTGACTAAATCCACGCTGTCGCTTAAACTACTGGCTATGGCCGATCGCGACAGAGATGATGAACGCGTTCTGCTTTACTGGATTGCCAGAAAAGCCATCAATAAACCTCACCAGCTCAATATCGGCGTGCAGGGCTGGCGTTAGAGGAAAAAAGAGCGGGCGCAATGCCCGCTCTCGCTTTATCAGGCCAGGCGCAATTTGCGCGCCTTCGGCCAGCGTACGAACATCACCATGTTCCCTGCCAGAATCATCACCAGTCCAACAATCGCATTGTCATGCCACTGATATCCTTCATAGACGGTGGACAGCGTGAGCGCCACCAACGGGAATAGCAGGGTGCTGTAAGCGGCCTGACTGGCACCAATACGGCCTACTAACGTGAAATAGGCGCCAAAACCCAACACAGAACCAAAGATGGCCAGATAACTCATTGAGCCAAGCCATTGCAGATTTAGCGCAGGGGCCAGTGAATCACCGTTCAGCAGTGCCAGAACCGCCATCATAATCGCGCCATACAGCATGGCGTAGCTGTTGGTGGTCAGCACGTCGCGTTGACGACGCTGGTGGCGGGTGGAGATCATATTACCCAGCGAGAAGCCCAATGTGCCCAAGGCACTGAGTCCGACGCCCCACAGCAGCTGTGGCGCGGGATGTGCAGCCTGAATATCATTCCAGAACAGCGCGACGATTCCTCCTAGCCCCAATACTGCCGCAGGCAACAGGCGAAACGGTGGGCGCTGGCGGAAGAAAATCCAACTATTGAGGGCGTTATACAGCACCGCCATGGAGAAAATCACTGATTCCAGTCCGCTGCTGATCCACGCCGCCGCATGATAAAAACAGACGAAATTGAAGCCGAACACACAGCAGCCTTGCAGCACGCAAAACAGGTGGTCTTGTTTGTCCAGTGGTCGTAGGCGTTTTAACAGTTTCAGGATTACCAGCATCAGTACAGATGCCAGTAAGAAACGCCAAAACACCGCCACCAACACCGGGGTATTGGCGGCATCTTGTTGTAGAAAAATCGCGATCCAGGTGGTGCCCCAAATAAGCACTACTGCAAGGTAAAGCATTATGTTCATCAGATACTCTCCAGCAAAATCATGGCTGCAGTGTGCTGATTTCAACGCAGAGACGCTTGCAGGGCTTTGCGGGATAATTGCAAAATCTTGCGCATTTTTTCCATCATGTCCCATGCTGGTCTGTCTTCTGTCCGAAGAGATACGTAAACTGTGCCTAATTGAACTGCGAGTAGACACCTTCCATGCCTGATTACCAGACCTTCGACATGCTGCAGCGCCACAAAGCGCAACTGCGCGATAGCGTGCAGCTGTCGAGTGGCATCAAGTTGGCGGCGTGGTTTAACAGTGGCGATCGCGTGACCAATCTCAGCGATCACCATACGCTCAGCCTGTATACCGCAGATGGCTATGACACCTGGCATAAAACGCCCCACGGCTGGCGCAACGGTGGCGGCCCGGATCGCTTTTGCCTGATGCCTTCTGGTGTGGAATCCACCTGGGACCTGCGGTCAGATTTGTCGTTCGTGCATCTCTATTGTACCGATGCGCATTTGCGCCATCTGGGCGAGCAGATTTGGGATCGCAGTCCCGCTCAGCTCAATCTGCACGAAAAAATCTTTGCCGATGACGATCGCATCACGCAGCTTTATCGCCATTTCCTGCTGAGCGTGGACTGGCAGCAACCGGCTAACCAGTTAATGTTGAGCAGTGCCTCAACTTTGCTGATGACGCATCTTTTACAGCGTTACAGTGAAGTGCAATGGCAGGCACCTCAAGTCCGAGGCGGCCTTGCCCCAGCGGTGCTGCGTCGTGTGCTGGCGTATATTGATGCCCAGCTGGATCAGCCATTAACCCTGGCGCAATTAGCCGCCGAAGCTGCCTTAAGCGAATACCATTTTGCACGCATGTTCCGCAGCAGCGTAGGTGAAGCACCGCATCAATATGTGATGCGCCGCCGCATGGATACCGCACTGCAACTGTTGAAGTTCAGCTCCCTGCCGTTAACCGAGATCGCACTGCGCTGTGGTTTCCACTCCTCCAGCCACTTCAGCAACCGCTTCCGCCAGCAGCATGGCGTCACGCCTTCGGTGTGGCGTCAAAGCGCGCATCAGATTTAATTTCGCTGTAATTCACTGAAACAGCCGAAATTACACTGCGAGAAACGTCTCAGATTCATTCACGCACATGCTTAATGCGGTGATTTCTCCATCGCTTGAGATACAATACAAACCATCAAGATGTTGTTTTTATTGTTATAATTACGTGTTCAACTTATGAGGTTTTGCAAAATGGCAGTTTTGACGGTGCGGAGTGACACCCTGCTAAACAGAGGGGCATTTCTGTCTGAGCAGAACAGGTTCCATTATCCAGGGGACAATGACGGAGGAAACATGTTCGAATCGCGCGTTGTAAAACTTGAATCTGATGTCAAATACATTCGACGTGATGTGGATGAGTTAAAGGCTGATGTAAAATCCATTGATAGAAATATGGTCACCGTACTTGAAAAACTGGACAGCATCAAAGAGTCACTCGCTAAAAAGCCTTCAACAGATACAGTCGATAAGAAGATCTCTGAAGCTAAGCTCTCGATTTTACTGGGTGTTCCAGCCTTAATCGCTGTTGGCAGTGCAGCCTACAAGTTGATAACGCATTTTTACTTCGTATGAAGACCCGGAATTATTTGTGGTTAATTGATCCCTTCGCCAGTTATCGAACATCTTTGCGAGTAAATCTGACTCTTCAATCCGTTTGATTGTGAGGAGGAGGATGGCGTCACGCCCTCGGTGTGGCGTCAAAGCGCGCATCAGATTTGATTTCGCTGTAATTGACTGAAACAGCCCAAATTCTCTCTGCGAGAAACGTCTCATATCTCCTCTCTGACACCGACATTGTAATGAATTTGCGCTAGAACGCTGTACAATGAAAATGATTAACACATTGTTATTCATCATTAAATTACATGTTCAACTTATATGAGGTAGTAAAATGGAAATGCGCGTGTCGAAGTTGGAAGCTGATGTGCTTGAGATGAAATCGGATATTAAAACGATGAAAACCGATATTAATACGTTGAAGACTGATACGGAAACGATGAAAAACGATATTAATACATTGAAAAGCGATACGGAAATCCTGAAAACCGATATGGCATCGGTGAAAACTGATATCGCAGTGATCAAATCCAACTACGTCACCAAAGGCGATCTGCATCAGGAGATAGCCAAAATTCATGTCGAGATCACTAAACAAACCAAATGGATCGTGGCAGGTATGTTGAGCACCGCAGGACTGAGCCTGGCGTTTGCACGCTGGTTGTTTTGAAGGGGGAATGCGGCTAATGGTGTCCCCTGCAGGAATCGAACCTGCAACTAGCCCTTAGGAGGGGCTCGTTATATCCATTTAACTAAGGAGACGCGGCGCGCAGTATAGCGTACCGACCCGCAAAATTTAACCGTGAAAAGCTTGATTGCTCAATCTATCAACAATCTAGTACCAAACTTCACTTCGACTGACCTTGCGCTTTCTCTTTCCGTTTCTGCTCAGCCTTGGCTTTGGCCTTTGCCGCTTCGCTCATATCGTTGCGAATCTGGGCATGGCTGATTAAGGCAAAAATGAGCGTACCGCCGGTTATATTGCCCAGCAACGTCGGCAGGGCAAATGGCCAGAAGAACTCATACCAAGGCAGTGTGCCGGCAAATACCAGATACAGTACTTCCACCGATCCGACCACGATATGAGCCAAATCACCCAATGCGACCAGCCACGTCATCATCACGATAACCACGATTTTCGCCGCGCCCGCATAAGGGAACATCCAGACCATGGTGGCGATGATCCAGCCGGATATCACCGCATTGGCGAACATCTCGCGCGGTGGATTTGCCATCACTTTTTCGCTTATAGAGGTAAAAGCCTGGCGTGTGGCATCGTCAAAGATGGGCATATGATTAAACGCCAGTGCGCCGAGTGCTGTACCGATCAGGTTTCCCGCCAACACCACACCCCACAGGCGTAAAAGCAGCAACATATTGCCACCGGTGGGTTTGTGCATCACGGGCAACACGGCTGTGACCGTGTTTTCAGTGAACAGCTGCTGACGCGCCATAATCACGATAACAAAGCCAAAGGTGTAACCCAGATTCTCGAGTAAAAAACCGCCCGGCACCTCAGCTAAATGTACGTGGAAAATCCCTTTCGCCATCAGTGAGGCACTCATGGAAAGCCCAGCGGCAACAGCAGACCAAAGCAATGCCATACCGTCGCGCTCTAACTCTTTCTCACCGTCCTGACGGATCTCTTCATGAATAGCGGCTGCCCGTGAAGGCAAGGCATCTTCGTCTACCTCAATCTCTTTGCCTTGCTCCTTTTCTTCGCTTTCCACATCGTTGTCATGTTCTGTAATGGATGGCGATTGCTTCATGTTTTCCCCCAGTGATAATGCCAGCGCGTAATAAGCGTAGACGTTTTTATCAAGGGCGAAATGTTACTAAGATTCAATTTAAGAGTAACAAGATTTTAACTGAGGCGTTTTTTTGAGCAGTTTATTGATCTGATGCGCACGAATACCCCCTTTGAGGGAAGTGAGAGCCAACTCACAGACTTCGGCCCACAGATTCATTGTGGTATTATCCCCGCCTTGTTCATTGCTGCGATTCCCTCTTTCATGCTCGAAGTCATTAATCTCTCATGCGTTCGCGATGAGCGAACCTTGTTTCATGGACTCAGCTTCCATGTGCAACCGGGTGACATTGTGCAAATTGAAGGTCCTAACGGGGCGGGAAAAACCTCACTGTTACGCTTACTGGCGGGTTTGAGCCGGGCAGAAGAGGGGGAAGTGATGTGGCAATCGCAGCCGACGCGTCAGCAACGCGAAATATGGCACCAAAACCTGCTTTATCTTGGCCATCATCCGGGCGTGAAATCAGTACTCTCGCCAATGGAAAACCTGCAGTTCTGGCATGGCCATCACGATGAGGAACGCCTCTATGACGCGCTGGAGCAGGTCAACCTGTTGGGTTACGAAGAGGTGCCCGTGGCACAACTGTCGGCCGGACAGCAGCGACGCGTTGCACTGGCGCGCCTGTGGCTGAGCACGGCAAAAGTCTGGATTCTGGATGAGCCGCTGACGGCGATTGATAAAGGCGGCGTGGAAAAATTAATGGCCCGCTTCGCCGAACATGCCGATAACGGAGGCGCGGTCATTTTGACCACCCATCAGGATTTACCCGGTGACAGCGACCGCGTGCGTAAAATTCGTCTGACTTCGGAGTGGGCTTGATGTTAGGTCGGGTCATTCAACGAGAATTAAAAATTGCTTTTCGCAGCGGTGCAGAAGTGATCAACCCGCTGTGGTTTTTCCTGATTGTTATCACGCTGTTTCCTTTGGGTGTCGGTCCGGATCCGCAGCAGTTGGCTCGCATTGCACCCGGCATCGCGTGGGTTGCTGCGTTATTGGCGTCTTTGCTGGCGCTGGAACGGCTGTTTCGTGATGACTTTCTGGATGGTTCGCTTGAGCAACTACTTTTGCTGCCCACTCCGCTGCCGGTCACCGTGCTGGGCAAAGTGATTGCGCACTGGTTAATTACCGGCTTGCCGTTGATCTTATTATCGCCGCTGGCGGCGTTACTGCTGTCGCTGGATTTCTCCGGCTGGCGTGCGATGGCGCTGACACTGTTGCTCGGCACACCCACCCTAAGTTTCCTGGGCGCGATTGGTACAGGGTTAACGGTGGGGCTGCGACGCGGCGGTGTGCTACTGAGTTTGCTGGTATTGCCGTTGTCGATACCGGTACTGATTTTTGCCAGCGCGGCGATTGATGCCGCGGGCCAAGGGCTGCCGATCGGAGGTTATCTGGCGATTCTTGGCGCCATGCTGGCAGTGAGCGCAACACTTTCGCCGTTCGCAACTGCTGCGGCTTTGCGTATTAGTCTGCACTGATTCGTGCTGCCCTAGAGCAGCCGGATACCGAATTCTTTTATTGTGAGCTATGCAAATGTGGAAATGGTTACACCAGTGGGCGAAGCCTGAACGGCTTTACCAACTATGCGGTCGCTTGATTCCGTGGTTCGCCGTATTGGGCGTGGCAACGCTGCTACTCGGTTGGGTGTGGGGCTTCGGCTTTGCACCGGCGGATTATCAGCAGGGCAACAGCTTCCGTATTATGTACATTCATGTGCCCGCAGCGATGTGGTCAATGGGGGTCTATGCCTCAATGGCGATTGCCGCCTTCATTGGCCTGGTCTGGCAGATGAAGATGGCGGATTTGGTCTCGGCGGCGATGGCACCCATTGGTGCGGTGTTCACTTTCATCGCCCTGATCACCGGCTCTGCGTGGGGCAAACCGATGTGGGGCACCTGGTGGATCTGGGATGCGCGCCTGACCTCTGAACTGGTGCTGCTGTTCATCTATATGGGTGTCATTGCGCTCTATCACTCGTTTGAAGACCGCCGTACGGCGGGTCGCGCCGCGGGTATCCTGATTCTGGTGGGCGTGGTCAATCTGCCGATTATCCATTTCTCGGTGCAGTGGTGGAACACGCTCCATCAGGGATCTTCAGGTATTCTGCAGCAGGCCATCGCGCCAAGTATGCGCACACCGCTGCGCTGGGCGATCCTCGGTTATCTGCTGGTGTTTGGTGCCCTAACGCTAATGCGTCTGCGTAACCTGATCCTGTTTACCGAGCGTCATCGTCCCTGGGCGATTGATGTGGCTCAGGGAGGGCGCAAAGCATGACCCCAGCTTTCTCGTCGTGGAGCGACTTCTTTGCCATGGGCGGTTATGCCTTTTATGTCTGGCTCGCCGTGATCCTCACATTGATTCCCTTATTCGGTCTGGTGCTGCACACCGTGCTGTTCCGTCGCCGCTTGCTGGCGGAGATTCGCCAGCGTCAATCCAGGGAGCGCCGCATCCGCGCGGCGAAGTCGAAAAAAGCTGCCAGTGAAGCAGCAGGAGAATCTGTGTGAATATCCGTCGTCGTAACCGCCTGTATGTGGTGGTGGCGATTTTGGTGGGCTTAGGTCTTGCCACATCGCTGGTGATGTACGCGCTGCGTTCCAACATCGATCTGTTCTACACCCCAAGTGAAATTCTGTATGGCAAGGGCGAAGCGCATCAAATGCCTGAAACCGGACAGCGTCTGCGCGTGGGCGGTATGGTGATGCCGGGCAGCGTAAAACGCGATCCTAAAACACTCGCCGTCTCCTTCAAGTTGTATGACGCCAACGGCGTGATCAGCGTCAGCTACGAAGGCATTTTGCCGGACCTGTTCCGGGAAGGGCAGGGCGTGGTCGCTCAGGGCGTGCTGGAAGATGGCCACCTGGTGGTGGCAAAAGAAGTCCTCGCCAAGCATGACGAGAAATACACGCCGCCAGAAATTGAAGATGCGATGAAGCAAAATCACAAAGGGCCTGCCGCCACTTATCAGAAGGCAGGTGCGCAATCATGATTCCGGAAATTGGTAGCTTTTTACTCTGCCTGGCACTGGCATTATCGCTGCTGTTAAGTATCTACCCGTTGTGGGGAGCAACCCGCCAGGATGCACGTTTGATGGCGCTGGCACGTCCGTTGGCCTGGGGCATGTTCGTCTGCATCGCGGCGGCGTTCCTGGTGTTGGTACATGCGTTTATCGTCAACGACTTCACCGTCGGCTATGTCGCTACGAACTCCAACACCTTGTTGCCGGTTTACTATCGCATCGCAGCAACCTGGGGCGCGCACGAAGGTTCTCTGCTGTTGTGGCTGCTGCTGCTGAGTACCTGGACAGTGGCCGTGGCGATCTTCAGCCGGGGTATGCCGCAGGATGCACTGGCGCGCGTGTTGTCGGTGATGGGGATGATCAATCTCGGCTTCCTGCTGTTTATCACCCTGACGTCAAACCCGTTTACCCGCACCTTGCCGAACTTCCCGATTGATGGCAACGACCTCAATCCGATGCTGCAGGATATCGGCCTGATTTTCCATCCGCCGTTACTCTATATGGGGTATGTCGGTTTCTCCGTAGCCTTTGCTTTCGCCATCGCCTCACTGATGGCGGGACGTCTGGATACGGCCTGGGCGCGCTGGTCACGTCCGTGGACCACCGCCGCATGGGTATTCCTGACGATTGGCATCGTGCTGGGTTCTGCCTGGGCGTATTACGAACTCGGCTGGGGCGGCTGGTGGTTCTGGGATCCGGTAGAGAATGCCTCCTTTATGCCATGGCTGGCCGGAACCGCACTGATGCACTCGCTGGCGGTCACTGAAAAACGCGGCAGCTTTAAGTCCTGGACAGTGCTGCTGGCGATCACGGCATTCTCCCTGAGCCTGCTCGGCACTTTCCTGGTGCGTTCTGGCGTGCTGGTCTCCGTGCACTCATTCGCCTCCGATCCGGCGCGCGGGATGTTTATCCTCGCCTTCCTGGTGATTGTGATTGGCAGTTCACTGCTGCTCTACGCGATTAAAGGCGGCAAGGTTCGCAGCCGTGTGCAGAGCGAAGTCTGGTCGCGCGAATCTTTCCTGCTGGGCAATAACGTCTTGCTGATTGCTGCCATGCTGGTGGTGCTGCTGGGTACGCTGCTGCCGCTGGTGCACAAGCAGTTGGGACTGGGCAGTATTTCAGTGGGGGAACCCTTCTTTAACACCATGTTCACCTGGCTGATGGCACCGTTCGCGCTAATGCTGGGCATCGGGCCGTTGGTGCGCTGGCGTCGTGATGAGCCACAGAAATTGTGGAAGCGTCTTGGCGTGGGCTTACTGGTGACGTTGATCCTGTCGATCGCACTGCCGTGGCTGCTGCAGGATCGCATTGAAGCGATGACGGTGATCGGCCTGTTGATGGCGATTTGGGTGATTCTGCTGACGTTGATGGAATTGCATGAACGCGCTACCCATCGTCATAGTTTCTTTAAAGGCCTGCGTCATCTGACGCGCAGCCACTGGGGCATGGTGCTGGGCCATCTTGGCGTGGCGGTGACTGTCGTCGGGATTGCCTTCAGCACGCAGTACAGCGTAGAACGCGACGTGCGCATGAAGTCAGGTGATACCGTGGATATCCATAATTATCACTTCATTTTCCGCGATGTACACAATCTGCAGGGGCCAAACTACAGTGGCGGTGTGGCGATTATCGACGTCACGCGTGACGGTAAACCCGAAGCGGTGCTGCATGCAGAAAAACGCTTCTATACCGCGGCCCGCACCATGATGACCGAAGCGGCTATCAGCGGTGGCTTCACGCGTGATCTTTACGCCGCGTTAGGCGAAGAGCTGGATGATGGTTCATGGGCGGTACGTATTTACTACAAACCGTTCGTGCGCTGGATCTGGTTCGGTGGCGTCTTTATGGCAGTGGGTGGCGTACTCTGTCTGCTTGATCCGCGCTACCGTTCGCGCAAAAAAGCGCAGCGGGAGGAGTTGGCATGAGTAAGAAAATCCTTTTCATCCCGCTAGTGCTGTTTTTGCTGCTGGCAGCGGCGTTGTTGTGGCAGTTGTCACGCAACGCCAACGGTGACGATCCTACCCGTCTGGAATCGGCCTTGATTGGCAAACCGGTGCCAGTGTTCAAGCTGGAAGCGCTCGACAAACCGGGAAAAATTTACGACCAACAGGTGCTGACCGACGGTAAACCGATTCTGCTGAACGTCTGGGCCACCTGGTGCCCAACCTGTCGTGCAGAGCATCAGTACCTTAATACGCTGGCAGAGAAAGGCATTCGCGTTGTGGGCCTTAACTATAAAGATGACCGGACCAAAGCGGTGACCTGGCTGAACACGTTGGGCAATCCTTACGCGCTGAGCTTGTATGATGGTGATGGCATGCTGGGTCTGGACCTGGGCGTGTATGGCGCACCGGAAACCTTCCTGATCGATGGCCATGGCATTATTCGTTATCGCCATGCGGGGGATATGAATGACCGCGTGTGGAATGAAGAAGTGAAGCCGCTATGGGACAAATACAGTAAGGGGGCGGGAGCATGAAGCGTCTGCTTCTTTTGTTAGCGGGCATTTTGCTTAGCACCAGCCTGTGGGCGGCTATCGATACATACCAATTCGATTCGGTGCAGCAGGAAGAGCAATACCGCGATCTCACCGGTTCTTTGCGCTGCCCTAAATGCCAGAACAACAGCATTGCGGATTCCAATGCAATGATTGCCGCCGATATGCGTCTCAAAGTCTATGAACTGATGAAGCAGGGCCAGAGTCGCCAGCAGATCATCGATTACATGGTGGCGCGCTACGGTAACTTCGTCACTTATGAACCGCCGGTCACACCCTCCACACTGATTTTGTGGGCGGGGCCTGCGCTGTTTGTCGTGCTGGGGGCGCTGATCATTATTCTGCGTAATCGTCGTGGTCGGACGCGAAGCGATCTTGATGACGATGAACAACAACGCCTTGCGGCGATTCTAAAGCGTGACGGGAAGCCGTAATGACTGGATTTTGGATTACCCTGATTATTTTGCTGGTGGCGGCATCGGTGCTGTTTGTCAGCGCAGGCTGGCGCCAGCGTGTGGCCAGCAGTGGCGATCGCGATCGCCTGAACACGGATTTCTATCAGCAGCGCCTGCGCGAACTTGAGCGTGATGAAGAGGAAGGCGTGGTGGCCGAGCGACCAGAGATGGTGCGCGAGCTGCAACAAACTCTGCTGACCGATGTGCCTGACGCTCACGCAGCGCGTATTCATCACAGTAGTCGCTGGGTATTGCTACCCGGTGTGGTGGTGTTGCTGGTGGTCTCGGTCGGTTTTTACCTGAAAACCGGTGGTTTGGGCCAGTTGGCGGGATGGGTCACAGTGCAACAGGAGTATCCTGAACTGCGTGCCCGTGTCATGGACCCGAAAGCTGCACCGCTGACCATGGAAGAGTTGGCGCGTTTACAATTAGGTCTGCGTACCTCGTTGCAGAACGATCCACAAAATCTCAATGACTGGACGATGTTGGGTCGATTGGGCATGGTGCTGAACAACGCCACCAATGCCAGCCAGGCGTTCCAGCGTGCGCTGCAACTGGCTCCCGACAATCTGGAGTTACAGCAGGATTATGCGGAAGTGTTAACCCGTTCCAGCGACCCGCAAGACAATCGCCAGGCGAACGTGATGCTGAAAGACCTGTTAAAACGCGATCACAGCAATATTCGTACGCTGAGTTTGTTGGCATTTAATGCTTTTGAACAGCAGCAGTACGATCAGGCCATCGGTGCGTGGCAGGTGATGCTGAAGCTGTTACCTGCGGGCGATAAGCGCATTACTATGATCGAGCGCAGCATTGAACAAGCGAAAACGGACGCGGGGCAGCAAAATAGTCATCTGGCATTGACGGTGAATTTAACCCCGCAGGCAGAAAAAATGTTACCGCAAGGCGGAGTGATGTATATTTCTGTGTCTGACGGTGTTTCACCGGTGCCTGTGGCAGTGAAGCGTTTACCGCTGAGCCACTTCCCGTTATCGCTCACGCTGGATGACAGTAACGCCATGATGCCAGATCGCCTGCTTTCGGCGCAGCATCAGGTGCAGGTCAGGGTGCGTATTTCGCGCGATGGTAGTGCCAATCCTCAGTCGGGTGACTGGTTTGGTCTCAGCGCGATCACCCCCTGGGATGGTCATCAGCAACTGGCTGTGGAAATTAATCAACAGCAGCCCTGAAGCGATACATTTTTCAACCGCACAGGGAGATAAGAATGAATAACCGCCTGACCGGTCTGGCGCTGGCCAGTTTGCTGCTGGTGGGATGTGCCAGTTCAAAACCGGCCGATCCTTCGCAGCCTGCCCAGCGTAGCGATCCGCTCGAAGGCTTTAACCGCACGATGTTTAACTTCAACTACAACGTGCTGGATCCTTATGTGGTGCGCCCGGTTGCGGTTGCCTGGCGCGACTACGTGCCTGTGCCTGCGCGCAGCGGCTTAAGTAATTTCCTCGGCAACCTGGACGAACCTGCCAGCATGCTGAACTCAATCCTGGTGGGTGAACCACGTCAGGCGGGTGTGCACTTCACGCGTTTCTTCCTCAATACCGTATTGGGATTGGGCGGATTTATCGATGTGGCGGGCAAAGCGAACCCAGAGTTGGCGCGTGAAGTGCCGCATCACTTCGGCAGTACCTTGGGCCGTTACGGTGTGGGCTACGGCCCGTATGTGGTGTTACCCGGTTACGGTAGCTTTACGGTGCGCCAGGATGGCGGTGACTACGTCGATACGCTCTATCCGGTATTAAGCTGGCTGACCTGGCCGATGTCGATCGGTAAATGGACTCTGGAAGGCGTGGAAACGCGCGCGCAGCTGTTGGATTCCGATGCCATCCTCAAGCAGCAGCAAGATCCTTACAGCTTTATTCGTAATGCTTACTTCCAGCGTAATGACTTCCTTGCCAATGGCGGTAAGTTGAAACCGGAAGAAAATCCGAACGCCAGCGCGATTCAGGACGATTTGAAAGACATCGATTCACAATAAAAATTATGGCGACTTTTATAGTCGCCATTTTTTTATCCTAAAAAAACGGCGACATCACTGTCGCCGTTGTTCATAGCAATGCTGATATTAGAACTTGTAGTTAAAGTTCGCGCCGTATAGCCAGGCTTTACCTTCGGAATTAAAGGTGTAAGGACCTTCTTTCACGGTGACTTTCTGGCCGTGCATATAAGAAATACCGAGGTCGACTGACGCATCCTCGTTGAAGGCGTATGAAGCACCTGCGCTCAGCCACAGACGGTCCTGATCAGGGATGGAGATGGAACGCTTATCAGCCGGAACTGGGCTGTCATCAAAGGCGATACCGGTACGGAAGGTCCAGTTATCGTCGTAGAAGTAAGTGGTACCCAGCGCGATGCGGTAAGCATCATGGAAACCTTCATCTTTTTGGAACAACGTCTGGCCGCTGCTGCCGGTGGCTTTCAGCTCCTGGAATTGACTCCAACTGGTATAGGTCAGGCTGTAGTGGACCGCCCATTGTGGCGCCACTTTATGCCAGCCCGAGACTTCCCACATTTCTGGAAGATTTAAGGTCAAAGCGCCAGGAATGGTTGACCCACCAGTACCGCCAAATGCTACAGGCAGGTCGTTTTTATAATCACCATTAAAGTCTACTTTTACTTTTGAGCGATAAGTGAAGCCAAAGCGGTTGTTTTTATCCACTTCATATAAAATACCGGCATTCCAGCCATAGCCCCATTCATCCCCCTTGAGATGAGCAACTTGTGTGTCAGCTGGGATGCCAGAAGCTGCTCCAGCTTCCCCCGCATAACGTTCGATTTTCGCTTTGGCGTATACCGCATCAAAGCCTACACCGAAGCTGAAGTGCTCATTCAAACGATAAGCCGTGCTAAGGTTAAAATTGCCAGTCATCAGGTCGGTTTTACCACCGTATGCGCCCGCGGTGTAACCGTCATTAAACTCCGTCGCCAGACCATAGTTGGAGGTGACGGATGCACCAACCCACCACTGATCGTTAATTGGGTGAACGTAATGGAGGTTAGGGATCCACTGATTCGGTGCGATGTTTTTCGCATTGAGGCTGTTGCCTGTTGGGCTCTGACCGCTGATATCCACTTCAGGATCAATATAAACAGCGCCGATGGAGAACGAAGGACGATCCATCAATGCCATGGTCGCGGGGTTGCGACTGGCGGATGCAGCGGTATCGCCCATCGCACCTTCACCCGAATATGCACGACCTAAACCAATTGCTGAGAATTCATTAAGTTGAAAGCCTGCGGCGTAAACATGGGAAGAGACGAGCGCCATTGCAGCTGCCACAGCTGACTTTGCAAACAGGTTCTTATGGTTCATGACCACAACCTCATCTAGATTTATTATTAAACGTTGTTACGTCGCGTAACAAAGGACGGCGGATTGTAGGGACTGACGACAAAGACACATATCAGACCAGTGCGACGAGTATAGGTCCGACCTGTGTATTTGTTGCAATATTGTTTTTTAAATATTTCCAATTTGATCGACAAAATCAGATCTGCTTAACAAAATCTTGTCGATGCCTCTCCAGCATAGCGGTCAAATTTGTTTTGGATCAATTTTTAGTGTGATATTCGTCACTTAGCTGCTGAGAGATAGATGCCAGGGCCCGTGGAGCGTACACTTTGCAATAGAAAATGATCCGATTGTGTCGATTTATCGTCAGGAGAGAGCAATGACTGATGCCATTAAAAAATGCAGTGCTAACGAAACCGCAGCTTGCTGCTGTGTCGATGTCGGCACTGTGATGGACAATACCGATTGCACGGCCAGCTGGTCGGGCGTGTTTGCAGACCGCCATGCGGCGGAGGCGATGCTGGCGCACCTGAGCGACAAAGCTCGCCAGGTTGAGTCCGAACCTTGTGATATTCGCGCAGACTTTGTTGAAGAAGCGGCTGCTGTTCGTCTCAATATCGATTTCACCTTTGCCTGCCAGGCCGAGACGCTGATTTTCCAGCTCGGCTTACGTTAATCCTGCGGCTGCCGGCAGCCCTCTCGGCAGCGTTATACCCTTAATACTTCAAGCTACATGTGCGTTGGCTACGTGCATTCACCTCAGTCACTTACTTCAGTAAGCTCCCGAGGATTCATGCACTTGCCGCCTTCCTGAACCAAGAGTAGGCCCCATGAGGGGAGTCGAATTATTTTGGGTATATTTCTTTTTCGTGTCTTCCCTCGCACTTTTTTTCTTCTGTTATTGGCGACTTAGCAGCACCTGGTTAACACTGATGATCAGGTCAGACCTGTTTGGCAATGATGCTACGGTCGTAAATTACAGGTGAGTGCAATGAGCAAAGCGCAGCCGCTGCTGACGCGTCAGGGCGAACGTATCGCCATAACCCACGGATTACGTACACCTTTTGCTCGCCAGGCGAGTGACTTTCATGGCATCCCAGCACTTGAGCTGGGGCGCATGGTGGTGTCTGAACTCATGGCGCGTAGCGAATTACCGGTCGAGGTAATCGACCAACTGGTATTTGGTCAGGTGGTACAGATGCCGGAAGCGCCAAACATTGCGCGTGAGATCGTGCTGAGTAGCGGGTTGAGTGTGCACACCGATGCTTACAGCGTTAGCCGGGCTTGCGCCACCAGTTTTCAGGCCGTGGCCAATGTGGCTGAAAGTTTAATGGCGGGCACCATCGATGCCGGGATTGCAGGTGGAGCCGATTCATCCTCCGTTTTGCCGATAGGGGTCAGTAAGACGCTGGCGCGTGCGCTGGTGGATCTCAATAAGGCCCGCACCTTTAGCAAGAAGCTGCAAATCTTACGTCGTCTGCGCCCACGCGACCTCTTACCGGTGCCACCGGCCGTTGCGGAGTATTCCACCGGTTTGCGCATGGGTGACACCGCCGAGCAGATGGCGAAAACCCATGGCATTACCCGTGAACAACAAGATGCCCTTGCACTGCGTTCTCATCAGCATGCGGCCCGCGCCTGGCAATCTGGCGTACTGGCGCAAGAAGTGATGCCCGCTTTTGTGCCCCCTTGGAAAGCCCCGATCGAACAGGATAACAACATCCGTTTCAACGCCAGTGCCAGTGATTACGCCAAACTGCGTCCAGCCTTTGATCGTCGCCATGGTACGGTGACCGCCGCCAACAGCACGCCACTGACCGATGGCGCAGCCGCGGTGATTTTAATGCGTGAAGGCCGCGCGCGTGAGTTGGGTATTCCGCCATTGGGCTATTTGCGCAGCTATGCCTTCACCGCCATTGATGTCTGGCAAGACATGCTGCTGGGTCCTGCCTATGCGTCCCCGCTGGCGCTGGAGCGAGCAGGCATCACCCTCAACGATTTGACGCTGATTGATATGCACGAAGCTTTTGCCGCGCAAACGCTCGCTAATCTGAAAATGTTCCGCGATGAACGCTTTGCCCGCGAGGTGCTGAATCGACCGCATGCCTTGGGTGAAGTCAATGAAGAACGATTCAACGTGCTGGGGGGATCGATTGCCTATGGTCATCCATTTGCTGCCACGGGCGCACGTATGATCACCCAAACGCTGCAAGAGCTAAGGCGTCGCGGCGGCGGGTTGGGGTTGGTGACCGCCTGCGCGGCGGGCGGATTAGGTACCGCGATGGTTCTGGAGGCTGAATAATGAGCGAGTCCGCTTTCCATTTACATATGCGCCTCGACCATGTTGGGGTGATCACCATCGATGTGCCGGGCGAAAAGATGAATACGCTCAAGGCCGAGTTTGTCCCGCAAATTAAAGCCGTGCTGGCAGAGGCGCGCAGTAATCCGCAGCTGGCGGGCCTGGTGCTGATTTCCGGTAAAAGCGATAACTTTGTGGCGGGTGCGGACATCAGCATGATCGCGCAGTGTCAAACGGCAGAAGAGGCGGAAACCCTGGCACGACAGGGGCAAGAGGTGATGGCAGAAATTGCGGCCTTACCCTTCCCGGTAGTGGCGGCGATACACGGTGCCTGTCTGGGGGGCGGTCTTGAACTGGCGCTGGCCTGCAGTGCGCGTATTTGCACGCTGGATGACAAAACCCGGTTGGGGCTGCCCGAGGTTCAGCTGGGCCTGCTGCCAGGTTCCGGCGGCACACAGCGCCTGCCGAAGTTAATTGGCGTGCCACAGGCGTTGCCGTTAATACTCAGTGGTAAGCAACTGCGCGCGAAGCAGGCATTAAAGCTGGGTGTAGTAGATGACGCCGTTCCGCAATCGATTCTGCTGGAAACCGCCATTGCACGGGTACACAAAGGTCGTATTTCGCGTCGTGAGTTATCACGCCGCGATCGGCTGATGCAGGCACCGCTGATGCGTTCATTATTATTCTCGATGGCAAAGCGCCAGACGGACAGTAAAACCCAAGGCAACTATCCCGCAGCAGATCGTATTCTGCAGGTGGTGCGCGTGGGGCTGGAGCAGGGGAGCGACGCCGGTCACGCTGCTGAAGCTCGCGCATTTGGCCAGTTGGCCATGACCCCTGAATCGGCCGCGCTGCGCAGCCTGTTCTTTGCCTCAACCGCATTAAAGAAAGAAGCGATGGCTGATGCAGAACCGCGCACGCTGAAGCAGATTGGTGTGCTGGGTGGCGGATTGATGGGGGGCGGCATTGCCAGCGTAACGGCGATCAAGGCCGGTTTACCGGTACGTATCAAAGATATCAACCTTAACGGCGTCAATCACGCGTTGCAATATAGCTGGGATCTGCTGAGCCAAAAGGTGAAACGCCGCCAGTTAAAAGCGGCTGAACGCCAACAGCAGATGGCGCGCATTAGCGGCGGAACGGACTATCAAGGTTTTAGCCAGCGCGATCTGGTGATCGAAGCGGTGTTTGAAGACCTGGCGCTTAAGCAACAGATGGTGGCGGAAATCGAAACACAGTGTCAGCCGCACACCATTTTTGCCTCTAATACCTCCTCGCTGCCGATTGGCGACATCGCGTCAAACGCGCAGCGCCCGGAGAATGTGATTGGTCTGCATTACTTCAGTCCGGTCGACAAAATGCCGCTGGTGGAGGTGATCCCGCATGCTGGTACTTCCGCCGAGACTATCGCAACCACGGTGCAGCTGGCTCGTCAGCAGGGAAAAACCGCGGTGGTAGTGGCCGATCGCCCTGGCTTCTACGTTAACCGTATTCTTGCACCCTATATAAATGAAGCAATGCGTTGCCTGCTTGAAGGTGAGCCGGTGGATCATATCGACCGCGCATTAGTGAAGTTTGGCTTCCCAGTGGGGCCGCTGCAGCTGCTTGATGAAGTGGGCATTGATGTGGGCAGTAAAATCAGCCCCATTTTGCAACAGGCCTACGGTGCGCGGTTCAGTGCACCCGATGCGGTAAATGCTATCCTGGCGGATGGCCGTAAAGGGCGTAAAAACCAAAAGGGGTTCTACCTTTACAGCGCTTCACGCTGGCCGGGTAAACGCAAAGTGGATCATTCGATTTATGCGTTATTGAACGTCAAACCGCAGGCGAAGCAGAGCGAAGAGCAGATCGCACAGCGCTGTGTGATGATGATGCTGAATGAAGCGGCACGCTGTCTGGATGAAGCGGTGATCCGCAGTGCCAGAGATGGCGATATGGCGGCCGTATTTGGCATCGGTTTTCCGCCGTTTTTGGGCGGCCCGTTCCGCTATATGGATCAGCGTGGCGTGCTTGACATCGTCAACACATTACGCGCATTAATGCAGCAACAGGGCGACCGTTTTGCGCCCTGTGACGCTTTGATGGCAATGTCAGAAGCGCAAACGAATTTTTACACTTCTGCACAATCATGAATAGGCGCACAGATTCAGCGGGTTAGAAATGGGGCTGTGCAACAGGTGGCGCGGCACCATTCTGAGATATGCTTATTTAATAAACAACCGGTTGACTATACTGAAGCCATTGGGGTAAAACACACCGTTCATTCGCAGAATGAAGCGTCTGGTGCTGTGGTACCCGACGATATCGACAAACAACAGCGGTGCTTTATGCAAGTTTTTATCATGCGTCACGGCGATGCAGCTCTGGAAGCAGCAAGTGATTCGGTACGCCCTTTAACAATCTGTGGCTGTGATGAATCACGCCAGATGGCGAGCTGGCTGAACGGCCAGGCGCTGGATATCGAACGAGTGTTAGTGAGCCCCTATCTGCGTGCTGAGCAAACGCTCGCCACAGTCCGTGAGGCGCTGACGTTACCAGAAGGGCAGGATGTGTTGCCGGAACTGACGCCAGGTGGTGATCCGGGCATGGTGGCCTGTTATCTGCAGGCACTGGCGCAGCAGGGTGTTAAATCGGCGTTGGTGATTTCGCATCTGCCGCTGGTGGGGTATCTGGTTTCAGAACTCTGTCCGCAGGAAGCGCCACCGATGTTTGCGACTTCCGCGATAGCCTACGTGAACTTTAATGCAGATGCCTGTGAAGGCAAGCTGGAGTGGCAGGTCAGCCCGTCAAAACTGGCCAAAGCGATGTAAATTCGCCAATGCAATGGGCCGCAATCGCGGCCCTTTCCTTTTCTGCTCACGGCAGTTCCGGCGGTTGCCACTCTTCCACTTCAATCAGCACCAGTAACGCTGCATCTCCGCCAAAAAGCTTAGGTGCTTGATGAAACGCCATCACATGCGGATGTTGTGCCAACCACAGTGGCGTTTGCTGCTTGAGAATATGCTTGCCGTGCCCGGTCATGACACTGGCACAGAACAAGTGTTCACGCCGGCAGGCGGCAATCAGCGCACCCAACTCCTGTTTAGCCTGCTGCTGTCTCAACCCGTGCAAATCGAGAAAAATCTCGGGCGTGTAGTCGCCGCGTCGTAACTTCTTCAATTCATAGTGGCTGACATCCGCACGCACATAGCGCATCGGCCCATCGCTGGAGAGAAGAGGCTGAAATTCATCTGAAAAGTAATGGCTGTTATCGGCCTGCTCGGAAAGCAGCCTTTTCAACGGTACTTCGCGAGTTTTCACCACCGGTTTATGCACGATGGTGTCTTGTTTCAGCTTACGCGTTCCGCTCATTAATTCACGAAACAGCGCCTGATCGTCCTGGTTTAGCGGTGTCTTCTTACTCATGGCTCGGCAATGGGTTAAAAGGCTGGTTAACAGCCGGTGGCATACCTTAACGCGGTGCGTTAACAAATGTCAGCTTTTTCGCCTCGCTGCGCTGAATTCTGCCCGGCTTCGTGGCAAACTATCCGCCGATTGATTTTAAGGCCTGCGGAGGGCTACGTGGACAAGATTTTCGTCGATGAGGCAGTGAGTGAACTGCACACCATTCAGGATATGCTGCGCTGGGCTGTCAGCCGTTTTTCGGCGGCAGGCATTTGGTACGGCCACGGCACGGATAATCCCTGGGACGAAGCAGTCCAACTGGTTCTGCCGACGCTGTGGCTGCCGCTGGATATTCCCGAAGATATGCGCCACGCACGTCTCACCGCCAGTGAGCGTCATCGCATTGTTGAACGCGTGATTCGTCGCGTTAACGAGCGTATTCCGGTGGCCTACCTCACCAACAAAGCCTGGTTCTGCGGCCATGAGTTCTATGTCGACGAGCGCGTATTAGTGCCGCGTTCACCGATTGGTGAGCTGATCGAAAACCGTTTTGCCGGGCTGATTAGCCAGCAACCCCACCACATTCTCGACATGTGCACCGGCAGCGGCTGCATTGCGATTGCCTGTGCTTACGCCTTCCCGGAAGCAGAAGTGGATGCGGTGGATATTTCTACCGATGCCCTGGCCGTGGCCGAGCAGAATATTGAAGAACATGGCCTGATGCATCATGTCACGCCGATTCGTGCGGATCTGTTCCGTGGTCTGCCACAGGTGAAATATGATCTGATCGTCACTAATCCGCCGTATGTGGATGCGGAAGATATGGACGACCTGCCAAACGAATATCGCCATGAGCCGGAACTGGGCTTAGCTGCGGGCAGCGATGGTTTGAAACTGGTGCGCCGTATTCTCTCTTGCGCCCCGGATTATCTCAGCGAGCAAGGCGTGCTGATTTGTGAAGTGGGCAACAGCATGGTGCACATGATTGAACAGTATCCGGATGTGCCTTTCACCTGGCTGGAATTTGATAACGGCGGTGACGGCGTATTCATGCTGACGCGCGAGCAGATTGTCGCGGCACAGCATCATTTCTCTTTCTATAAAGACTAAAATCGGGGCGAGCGCTCGCCCGCAACATCGCAACAAGGAACCACAATGGCCGGAAACAGCATCGGACACGTTTTTCGCGTAACCACCTTTGGCGAGTCGCATGGTATTGCGCTGGGCTGCATTGTTGACGGTGTGCCACCTGGCATTCCGCTGACTGAAGCCGATATTCAGCACGATCTCGATCGCCGCCGCCCGGGCACCTCGCGCTATACCACGCAGCGTCGTGAGCCAGATCAGGTGAAAATTTTGTCCGGTGTGTTTGAGGGCGTCACGACGGGCACCTCCATCGGCTTGCTGATTGAGAATACCGACCAGCGTTCGCAGGATTACAGCGCCATCAAAGATCTGTTCCGTCCGGGGCATGCGGATTACACCTACGAGCAGAAATATGGCATGCGCGACTACCGTGGAGGCGGCCGTTCATCTGCTCGTGAGACTGCGATGCGCGTGGCAGCAGGGGCGATTGCCAAAAAATATCTGCAGATGAAGCATGGTATTCAGGTGCGCGGCTATCTGGCGCAGATTGGTGATGTGGCCTGTGAGTTGAAAGACTGGAGCATCGTGGAGGAGAACCCGTTCTTCTGCCCGGATGCATCAAAACTGGAAGCGCTCGACGAACTGATGCGTGGCCTGAAGAAAGAAGGTGACTCGATCGGTGCCAAGGTAACGGTGATGGCGGAAAACGTCCCGCCAGGACTGGGTGAGCCGGTGTTCGATCGACTGGATGCCGATTTGGCCCACGCGCTGATGAGCATTAACGCGGTGAAAGGCGTAGAGATCGGCGACGGTTTCGCGGTGATCAACCAGCGTGGCAGCCAGCACCGCGATGAAATTCGTGCCGATGGCTTCCAGAGTAACCATGCGGGCGGCATCCTCGGTGGGATCAGCAGTGGGCAAACCATCAGCGCTAATCTGGCGATGAAACCCACTTCCAGCATCACCGTTCCGGGGAAAACCATTACCCGTGATGGCGAAGAAGTCGAGATGATCACTAAAGGTCGTCACGATCCTTGCGTCGGTATCCGTGCGGTGCCGATCGCGGAAGCGATGATGGCGATTGTGTTGATGGACCACCTGTTGCGCCAGCGTGCGCAGAACGGTGACGTCAACAGCACAGTACCGCGCTGGTAAGCCATTGATGCGCCGCCTGCTCATCACCGTTGCCGCGCTGTTGTGCAGTGCGGCCGCCTTTGCTGCCACGCCCTGGCAGCAAATTCATCAGCCGATCGCCGGTAGCCCGCAGTCGATTGGTGGTTTTGCTAACGGCTGTATTATCGGTGCACAACAGCTGCCGCTTAATGCGCCGAACTATCAGGTGATGCGTCAGGATCAGCGTCGCTATTATGGTCATCCGGATCTTATCGCCTTTATTCAGCGTCTCAGCAACCAGGTGCACCAGTTGCAGTTGGGGCAAGTGTTAATTGGCGATATGGGCATGGCTGCAGGTGGGCGTTTCAGCAGTGGTCACGCCAGCCATCAAACCGGCCTGGATGTCGATATCTGGCTGCAACTGCCGCAAACCCGTTGGACTGCACAGCAGTTGTTGAAGCCGCAACCGCTCGATCTGGTGGCCCCGGATGATAAGCAGGTGATTGCGCGTCACTGGCAGCCGCAAATTGATAGCCTGATTAAACTGGCCGCCAAAGATGATGAAGTCACGCGCATCTTCGTTAATCCGGCGATCAAAAAGCAGCTTTGTGCTGATGCGGGTAGCGATCGTGCCTGGCTGAACAAAGTGCGACCGTGGTTTGCCCATCGTGCACATATGCACGTGCGTCTGCGCTGTCCGGCTGGCAGCCTGGAGTGCGAAGATCAGGCGGCACCACCACCGGGCGACGGTTGTGGTGCGGAGCTGGATAGCTGGTTCTTGCCGAAAAAACCTGGCAGCACGCCACCGGTGAAGAAGACGCCGCCGCCGTTGCCGCCGTCGTGTCAGGCATTACTGGATCGTCATTTGCTCTAGCCTTGATTCTTCACGCCGCAGGTGCGTTGGCTGCAAAGCGAATTATCAAGGTCATACGACTGAAAACTTGGTTCTTCACGCCGCTGGTGCATTGGCTGCAACGAGAATTTTAAAGTTATATATGAGACAAAAATGGATTTCTTCGTTGTAAGCCCACTCGTGCTGGGCGTGCTATTTCTGGTTGCGGTGCTGGCGGCGTTTATTGACTCCATCGCCGGTGGCGGTGGTTTGCTCACCGTTCCCTCGTTACTGGCTGCCGGGCTCTCACCGGCGCAGGCGTTAGCCACCAATAAATTACAGTCAGTAGGCGGTTCTTTCTCTGCCAGCCTCTACTTTGTGCGTCGCGGCGCGGTGAAACTGCGTGAACAGCGGCTCAATATCGCCATGACCTTTATTGGCGCGGTCTGCGGCACGGTATTGATTCAACACATCCAGGCCGATGTGTTGCGCCAGATTCTACCTATTCTGTTGATCAGCATCGGTTTATGGTTCCTGCTGATGCCACGCTTGGGTGAATCCGATCGTGAACATCGTCTGCAGGGTTTCGCCTATGCGCTGGTGGGCGGCGGCTGTGTGGGATTCTACGACGGCTTTTTCGGGCCGGGCGCCGGTTCATTCTATGCATTGGCGTTTGTGACACTGTGCGGATTCAATCTGGCAAAAGCCACTGCCCACGCCAAAGTCTTAAATTTCACTTCCAACTTTGCGAGCCTACTGTTCTTTATGTTCGGCGGGAAAGTGGTGTGGGGCACCGGCGCGATCATGCTGATTGGCGCGTTTTGTGGTGCGCGCCTTGGCGCAAGGCTGGTGCTGAGCCGCGGTCAGAAACTTATACGCCCGATGGTGGTCACCGTCTCCGCAGTGATGAGCGCTAAACTGTTATGGGATAGTCACGGCAGCGCGCTGCTGGCGTGGATGGCGACCCTGTGAACCAACACTCGTCAAGACCGGCTACCAATGCGACAATGGCTACAGTTTTTTTAAAGATTAAAATATTATGAGTACAGAACATCATTATCAGCAGCTGGTGGATATCTTTGATGGCTGCTTTGCTGAAGACTTTCAGACCCGTCTAATTAAAGGCGACGACGAACCTATTTATCTTCCAGCGGATGAGGAATCGCCGTGGAACCGCGTGGTGTTTGCCCATGGCTTCTATGCCAGCGCACTCCACGAGATTTCCCACTGGTGTATTGCGGGTGAAGCTCGTCGTAAGTTGGTGGATTTTGGTTACTGGTATTGCCCAGACGGACGTGATGCGCAGACGCAGAGCCAGTTCGAGTCGGTGGAAGTGAAACCACAGGCGCTGGAGTGGTTATTCTGTGTTGCGGCGGGCTTTCCCTTCAATGTCAGCTGTGACAACCTCGAAGGGGATTGTGAGCCGGATCGCATCGCGTTTCAGCGTAAGGTCCATGCTCAGGTCATGCACTATTTTGAGCAGGGCATCCCGGCACGTCCGGCGCGTTTTATTGATGCGTTAGCCAGCTATTACGGTACGCCTGCGCTGACGGCGGCACATTTTCCCTGGCCGGAAGATCTGTGATTCGTCTGGCGACTAATAAAGGATAGAAAAGATGATCGTAGAATTTGAATCACGCATTCTGGCTCTGATTGACGATATGGTCGATCATGCCAGCGACGACGAGCTGTTTGCCGGTGGCTATCTGCGTGGTCATCTGACCCTGGCGGTGGCTGAGATTGAAATCAGCGGCGAACATACCCCTGAAGCCCTGCAAATTCACGTTACCAATAGCCTGCAAAAAGCGATTGCGGCAGGCGAGTTGTCACCACGCGATCAAGCGCTGGTGATAGGGATGTGGGACAACTTATTCCTGCAGGCGCGCCAGCCTGCATAAACAAACGGGGCGATTACTCGCCCCGTTCGGTTACCGCCCGGCTTTTTTTCCTTTCAGCAGTTTCCTCACCCAGTAGCGATTGGGATTCATCGCCGCCAGCGTCGCCGCATCCAGCGGTTGGGGTTCGCCACTCATCTGCGCAGCCAGCACTTCTGCGGCCAGCGGTGCGCTGCATAAACCCCGCGAACCTAACGCCCCTAGCACAAACAACCCGGTATGCACTGGCGCTTCAGTGATGGTGTCACCCTGTGCACGCTGCTCAGGCAGGTTGGCATACTGCGCAAGGGTGGCGGGGTAATCGGGCGCGCTGCCACTCATCGGCAAATGGTCACGCGTGGCACAACGCACACCGACACGCGCCTCGTTATCACGGATATCCACCAGCAACGGCCAGTCAGCATCGGGTAAACAGTTAATCAGTCGCTGACGATTTTCCTGCTGATCGTCAGTGCGGAAGGTGGTGGCGGTATCACCACGATGATAGCTGGCACCGATACAGTGGGTATTAAAATCAGGGCTGACCGGCGTGAGATAGCCGTCGTAGCACAGCACGGTTTTTAACGCGGCCAAGGCGGGATGGGTCGGCACGTGGCTCACCTGACCTGACACGGCATACACTGGCAGTTCTTTGCTCTGTTCCATCTCCAGTAGCGCATGTCCATTCGCCAATACCACTTGCTGATGTTTGACCGCCGGTTGCTCGCTGAACTGCAACGTCCAACCATCCTCTGCACGCTCCATCTTTGTGACCTGATGCAGCCAGTGCACGCGTAAGCCCAGTGTTTGCGCATGTTCAAGCAAATTGCTGGTGAGTTGAGAAGGAGAGAGCCAGCCGCCTTGCGGGTAGAAAATACCGCCACTTCCGGTCGCCACGCCTGCCAGTTGTTCCGCTTCTTCTTTAGTCACTCCCCGCGCGACTTCCTGTGGCAGTGCCATCTGCAGCATCTGCGCAATTTTCTCTGCGCTTTTACTGTCCCAGCCAAGTTGCAACACGCCGCTCCAGTCATGCTCAAACATCACCGGCAGTTGATCGTACAAACGGCGGGCAAAGGTGAACGCAGCAGGGAAGAAGGTGGCAAGAGCTGGATCATGTTGATTGAGCAGCGGATAGAGTGCTCCCTGACGATTACCCGAAGCGCCCAAAGCGGGAGCCGCATCTGCGCAATAAAGGGTCACTTTCCAGCCTCGGCGTAACAGCGCTAGAGCTAACACGGCGCTGGCGACACCCCCGCCAATCAGCGCGGCCTCCTGGCTGTTAGCCGCAGGGCGGGCGTACCACGGCTGGCTGTGGGGCAGGGGAATGCTCTGATCCATCACCCCGGTTAACATTTCACGTTTGTGGCCAAACCCTTTGCGTTTGGCCACGGTGAAACCCGCTTCCTGCAACCCACGCCGCACGAAACCGGTTGCTGTAAATGTCGCCAGTGTCCCACCCGGTCGGGCGAGGCGCGCCATGGCAGCGAACAGCTCGGGGGTCCACATCTCAGGGTTTTTTGCCGGTGCGAAGCCATCTAAAAACCACGCGTCAACTTGCCCATTAAGACTGTCATCAAAGGTATTAATTAGCGCGTTAATATCTCCGAGCCAGAGATCGAGCGTGACTTTACCGCCGTTGAACAATATGCGCTGGCAACCCGGTAACGCTTGTGGCCATTGCTGTTGTAGCTGTTCGGCCCAAGGCGCCAGCTCAGGCCAGTGTGCATGGGCAGCCACGAGATCGCTTTGCGTGAGTGGGAATTTTTCGCAGCTAATAAAGTGCAGGCGCTTCAGTGTGGCATCTGGATGCGCGTGGCAGAAGCGGTCAAAGGCTTGCCACAGGGTCAAAAAGTTAAGACCAGTCCCAAAACCGCTTTCGGCGACAATAAAAATATCGCGCAAATGTTCGGCAAAACGGAGTGGAATCTGGTTGCCATCAAGGAACACATAGCGCGTCTCTTCCAGCCCGTTGTCGTTGGAGAAGTAGACGTCGTCGAATGCTCGGGAAACAGGTGTACCCTGATCATTCCAGTTTAATTGCGCGTGTTCAACCGGGGATAACTTCACGGGAAAGGCTCGTTTTTCAGGCAGTGGCGCGATTTTAGCGAGTGTGGTCACATGACGCAAATTTACAAAAGGAAATGGCTGATCGGACTTGTTCGGCTTACAACTGTAAGCTAGAGTGCACGTCAATCCAAAAGAAGTGGAATGAGGACTATTGAATGAAACGTGCAGTGATTACTGGCCTGGGTATTGTTTCCAGCATTGGTAATAACCAGCAAGAAGTGCTGGCTTCTCTGCGTGAAGGCCGTTCCGGGATCACTTTCTCTGAAGAGATGAGAGATATCGGTATGCGCAGCCACGTATGGGGCAACGTCAAACTGGATACCAACGGGCTCATCGATCGCAAAATCGTGCGTTTCATGAGTGATGCTTCAATCTACGCTTATCTGTCCATGGCTGAAGCCATCCAGGATTCCGGTCTGACTGATGAGCAGTATCAGAACAACCCACGTGTGGGTCTGATTGCCGGTTCAGGCGGTGGTTCTCCGCGTTACCAGGTATTCGGTGCTGATGCGATGCGCGGTCCACGCGGTCTGAAAGCGGTCGGTCCTTATGTGGTGACCAAAGCCATGGGTTCTGGTGTGTCAGCTTGCCTGGCCACACCGTTCAAAATCCACGGTGTGAACTACTCGATCAGCTCTGCTTGTGCGACTTCCGCACACTGTATTGGTAATGCCGTTGAGCAGATCCAACTGGGCAAACAGGACATCGTGTTTGCTGGCGGCGGCGAAGAGCTGAGCTGGGAAATGGCCTGCGAGTTCGACGCGATGGGCGCACTGTCCACCAAATACAACGAAACGCCAGAAAAAGCGTCACGTACTTACGATGCAAACCGTGATGGTTTCGTGATCGCTGGCGGCGGCGGTATGGTTGTTGTTGAAGAGCTGGAACATGCTCTGGCGCGTGGCGCACACATCTATGCAGAAATCGTGGGCTACGGCGCGACCTCTGACGGTGCGGACATGGTTGCTCCTTCAGGCGAAGGCGCAGTGCGCTGCATGAAGATGGCGATGCAGGGCGTTGATACCCCAATCGATTACCTCAACACCCATGGCACTTCCACGCCAGTCGGCGATGTGAAAGAGCTGGGTGCGATTCGCGAAGTGTTCGGTGACAACTCTCCGTACATCTCTGCCACCAAAGCCATGACCGGTCACTCACTGGGTGCGGCGGGCGTGCAGGAAGCCATCTACACCCTGTTAATGCTGGAACACAGCTTCATCGCGCCAAGCATCAACATCGAAGAGATTGATGAAGCCGGTAAGGGCCTGAACATCGTGACTCAGCCAACTGAAAAAGCGCTGACCACCGTGATGTCCAACAGCTTCGGTTTCGGTGGCACTAACGCCACGCTGACGATGCGTAAACTGCCAGCATAAAATACTCGTCATATTTCGACCTGCAGCCTGCCTGCGAGTTGAAGTATTTCGTGCATAACATGCTCAGTATCAAGGGCCGGTCAATCCGGCCCTTGTTGTTTTTGACATTTATCCCCTCGCTTGCCTACACTCTTCGTTCTTACCTGAAACAAAATAATCGTTTGCGCATATTGTGAATCAAATCACCCGTTTTTGCTGCGAGCAGCCAACGAACCTATTGCGCACGCCCTGAACAAGGAGTTCATACCATCATGACCACGGCTGCTGATACGCAGACGCAATCCGTGCTGCCTTTAGGCTGCATCTCTTTTGCGGTATTCCTCACTTATCTTACTGCCGGGTTGGCCTTGCCGGTGATCCCGCTGTATGTCCATCAGCAGTTGGGCATGAGTAACCTGATGGTCGGCGTGGCGGTGGGGATTCAGTTCTTCGCTACCCTGCTGACGCGCAGCTTTGCGGGCCGTCGCGCCGATCAGCACGGTGCCAAGCTCACCACACAGCACGGGATGATTGCCATTGCGCTGGTCGGTGTCGCCTATTTGGCGGCGGCATTGTTGCCGGTGTCTCCCTGGGCCAAATTTGGTCTGTTAGCGGTTGGGCGCTTATTACTGGGTTTTGGCGAGAGCCTGCTGCTGACCGGCAATCTCACCTGGGGTATGGGATTGGTTGGAAGCAAACGCTCTGGATTGGTGATGTCGTGGAACGGCATGGCGATTTATGGATCGCTGGCAGCTGGCGCACCGCTGGGCTTACTCATCAATCAACACGGCGGTTTTGCGGCGTTGGGTCTTGTGGCGCTTCTGCTTCCTTTGCTCTCGTTGGCGATCAACAGCTGGGTGAGCAAAGTCCCGGTGGTCGGCGGGGATCGGCCTTCACTGTTCAGCGTGGTAAAAACCATTTTCCAACCGGGTATGGCGCTGGCACTGCAAGGTACCGGATTCGCGGTCATCGGCACTTTCACCTCGCTCTACTTTGCCGCTGAGAACTGGGGCAACGCCGGTTTTGCCCTGACGGCATTTGGCTGTGCCTTTGTGCTGGTGCGGGTATTTTTTGGCGGCTTGCCCGATCGTCACGGTGGCGTGCGCGTGGCGATGGTGTCGCTGTTGGTGGAAACCCTGGGTTTGCTGGTGCTGGCGTGTGCGACCTCTGGCTGGATGGCGCTGGTCGGCGCGGCACTGACCGGCTGCGGCTGCTCGCTGATCTTCCCGGCATTGGGTGTCGAAGTGATTAAACGCGTCTCCCCGCAGATTCGCGGCACAGCACTGGGTGGATTCTCCGCCTTTCAGGATATCGCTTATGGTGCCAGCGGTCCGCTCACCGGTCTGCTGGCGACCGCGCTGGGCTATGGCTCAGTCTATCTGGCCGGTGCCTGCTGCGCGGCATTGGGCATTTTGGTTACCTGGGCGTTTGCGCGTAGCGCGACAACAGCCTGACCAGCTTATCGCAGGCACTGACAATCTCGCCGGGCGTCAGTGCCGCAAAGCCGAGCAGCCAGCCGGCTTGTTTTGTATCCCCTGCATATAACGGCGACAGGCGTGGTAACAACAACCCCACCTCACTGGCCTGCTGTGTCAATCGTGCTTCATCACCTTGATTCAAAGTGACGGTCAATTGCAGGCCACCGGCCGCATGCCAGGGTGTCAGCCACGGCTGCAGCCGTGAATGGATTTGATCCAGCAGACGGTCGCGGCGGCTGTGATAGAGCTGGCGCATCAACCGCAGATGGCTGGCAAAATGGCCCTGCTGCATAAATTCGGCGGTGATCGCCTGCGGTAACAGTGCGCTGTGTCCATCCATCACGCTGCGTGCACGACCCAGTGCATCCACCAACTGCGGTGGCACTACCATCCACGCCAACCGCAATGAGGGGAAAAGCGTTTTGGAAAAGGTGCCAAGGCAGATCACCCGGCTGTCGTTCTCTAACCCCTGAAGCGCCGGGGCTGGACGATCCTCATAATGAAATTCACTGTCATAATCATCTTCAATCAACCAGCTTTGCTGCTGGCGCGCCCAGGCCAGCCAGTGAAGACGGCGGGCCAGGCTCATCGGCGTGCCGGTGGGGTAATGATGCGCAGGCGTCAGATAGACCAGTTTGGCATGCCCGCTTAGCGGCACGGCACCTTCGCTATCCAGCGGCATGGCACGGCAGCGCGCACCCGCAGCCAGAAAGGCATTACGCGCGCCAGGATAGCCGGGCTCTTCCAGCCACACCTCATCATCATTATCGAGAAACATCAAAGCCAACAGCTGCAATGCCTGCTGCGAACTGGTCAACATCACCACCTGTTCAGCGGTGCAGCGCACTCCGCGTGACAGGGCCAGATAATCGGCCACCGCCTGACGGAGCGGCGGGTATCCTAACGGGTCGCCATAACCCATTAACTGACTCCCGAACTGGCGTTGAACACTGTTGCTAATGCGTCGCCATTGTTCATGCGGAAAGGCGCGTAACTCCGGTGAACCGGCGGCAAAAGCATAAGGGAAGGGGGGATCCTGGCAACCGCCGGTCACCAGAACGCGATCCCCACGTTGCGAGAAGCGTGGCGAGTTGATTGAAGTTGAAGATCTCTGCCGCACCGGCATAGCGATCGACACAAAGGTGCCGCTGCCGGCCCGCCTCTCCAAATAACCTTCACTCTCTAATTGCGCATAGGCGCTTTCCACCGTGACGCGGGATAGCGATAGATCCAACGCCAGCTGGCGGCTGGAGGGTAACTTCTGCTGATGATGTAAATGGCCATGGGCGATCGCCTGACGCAGCGTATTGCACACACGCTCGCGCAATCCGCCTTGCAACTGCAGGTTAAACAGCGCCAAAAAAGAGAGGCTCATTGTGGTCTTGTCATCATCGATAAAGTGGTATCAGGTTACAGACCACTTTGCCGTAGACTGAGGGAAAATCACAACAGGAGAATACGATGTCATCGGTATTACATTTTCCCGCAGCCAGCCCGGCAGAAAGCCTGGCCTATTTGCAGTACAAACTGAGTTATTACACCGATGCCTGGGATCTGGCAGAAGATTTGGCTTTAGGTATATCGGCTATCGTGGTGATTGATGCACGCTCCGAGGAGGTTTATCAGGCGGGGCATATCACGGGGGCGATCTCATTTCCCCATCGCACCATGAATGCCGAATCGACTGCGCAGCTGGATCGCAGCAAGGTTTACATCACCTATTGCGATGGCATTGGCTGTAATGGATCGACCAAAGCCGCACTGAAACTGGCGTCACTGGGTTTTCAGGTCAAGGAGCTGATCGGCGGGTTGGATTTCTGGAAGCGCGATGGGCACCCGTTGACGTGGGGCGCGGCACCGGGTGAATGGCCGCAAGCCACTCCCGGCGTACACTGCGGCTGTTAAGTTACAGCAACAGCCACAGCAAAAAGAAAAACAGCGCCAGTCCGAGGATTAATGTTAATGCCGGACGCTGGGCCAACGGTCTCGGCAGCATTTCAACCCAAGGTGACCAGATGGGCTGGGGGCGTAATTCGCTGGGGGCGTGCGATTGCTCCAGCGTCTTCTCTACGCGGCGACTGAACAGCACATTGAGCAGATCTTGCGCTTGTGCCGGGGTCAGTACCGTCTGCGGTGTGGCCTGGAAACGCTGCTGGCTGTAGTCCTCCAGCATTCGTTGTTCGTCGTGGGTCAGCGGCTGTTTCAGCGAGCTTTCGAGCAATTGCAGCGTCGGCGCATGGTGCTGGCTCAGCGTCTGACGCACCTGAAGATACTGGGTCAGCAGTGGGAAGTGGCGTGAGGGAATGGGATCGCCACTTTTTAGATTGACCAGTTTTAAGGTATCAGCCAGCAGTTTAACGGGCGACTCGCCGGTGGTCGCGGCAAGGCGTGTGACCTGCTGATTGAGTGACTGCTGTTCAGCCGGCAGCAAGGTGCGATCCGAGACGCGCGTCTGCTGAGGCTGTGGGATCGCCATCTGGCCATTTTGCAGCATCGTCAACACCTGACGCAGTTGATCCTGCGACAGCGCACTTAACACAGTTTGGTTAAATTGCTGGCGAATGAAGTCACTGACGGCCTGACGATTATTGCCCTGCGGCAGTTTTTCTAACAGCTGCTGCAATAACTGGCGCGTGGCCAGGCTGTTCTGCACCTGCGTTAAACGTCCATTCAGATGCTGTTCAGCGGCAGGGAAATGACGCGATTGCAGCTCTGCATCGTTCTTCACGCCCACTTCGTGGCGCACGCCTGCCCACAGCTCCGGCGCTTTCAGTGTGCTGAGAGACATGATGCGAACAATCAGACGTTCCAGCGTCGTGCGCTGAGCAGGGGAGAGAGGCTGTTCGCCCGCCGGTCCGCCAGGACGTGTTGGGCCAGTTGCGTTAGTGAGCGTTGAACGATCGCCCGCAGGCACACCGGGACCGCTGAGAGGTTGCATGGCGGAATCCTTGAAAAACGAGGTCAGATCCGGGTGCGCCGGAAAAAAGAGGCCATATGATAACAAAAGCCCCCGGGAAATCCACGGGGGCTGCGGCCTTTCAGGACAATAAAATCAGGCAGCGGTATCGGGAATTGTGGCTTCACGCGGCTTGCGCAGCGGGGTTTTCAGGCGTTGCGCCAGAATCACGCCGACTAACGTCATGCCGCCGCCCACCCAGTGATAGGCATGCAACTGTTCATGCAGGAACAGCACGGCGATAATCGCAGTAAAAGCCGGTACGAAATTCATAAAGATGCTGGTGGTGCTGGCACCGAGCCGTTGTACGCCAAGGATCCACAGGAATGGCGCGACAATGGAAGCAAACAGCCCTGCAAACAGCACCAGCGGAATATTATGCATATTCAGCGTGACGTCTGGTGCATGCAGGAATCCCGGCAATAGCAGCAACACGCCAAAGAAAATCTGTACATAGAGGCTCTGCCAGGTGGGCAGCGGGATCGCCCAGCGCTTGGTGAGTACGCCATAGAGCGCGTACGAAGTAGAGGCCGCCAGCATCATTAACTCCCCGTTGCCGAGACGTTGATTCAGCAGCTGGGCAGGATTGCCTTCACTGACCAGCCACACCAGTCCGACAAATGACAGCAGGCCGCCGATCAAAATCCCACGCGTTGGCGCGAGGCGCAGCACGAACACACTGAGCAAGATGGTTAAAAGAGGGATGGTGGCACCCAGAATACCCATCATTACCGCTGACACGCTGTGCGCCGCATAGTAGGCAAGACTCTGATATAGCACCATGCCCAGCAGGCCGAGGATCAGTAAACGCCACACATTCGCACGAATGGTCTGTCGATGACGCCAGACACCGGGCAAGCAGAACGGTGCCAACACCACCAGCGCCAGCAACCAGCGATAGAATGAAATGGCGGCAGGATCGATGCTCCCGGCAGAGAGTTTGCTGACGATGGTGTTGATCGACCAGATCAACACCGCAATTAGCGGGAAGAGTAAATTCATCGTACGGCTCCTGAAATAATTGCGAATAGTTTACGTTTGACCGGTTTAAACCAGATAGTTAAAATCGGACAATATTCGTTAATGACCGGACAGAATGAATTTACAGATCGAGTATCAGGCGCCCATTGATGCACCGATGCTGCGCTTCTTTATGCGTTATGACGAAGCCAGTGCGAAGACCGAGTATCTTCCACATGCTCACGACTGGGGGCAGGTGATTTTTGTCACCCGCCACGTCATGGAGATAGAAGTGGAGGGTGAGCGCTTGTTAGCCCCTTCAGATATGCCGATCTGGATCCCACCGACCCATCGCCACAGTAGCTATAACCATGACACCGCGCATTTTCGCACCTTGAACATTGCCGCTGAACTTTGCCATGACCTGCCGGCAAAAGCCTGTTTGCTTAACGTCGATGCTATTGTGCACGCCATTATGAACGACTTTGCACGGCGCTCGCTGGAACAGCCTCAGACCGAAGCCGACTGGCGATTGTGCGAGGTACTGATCGATCGCCTGGGTTTAGCGCCCGTGCACACCAGTTATTTACCGTTATCGGATGACAAATTTCTCGCGCCGATTCTCCGCGCGCTGGAGGATAACCCCGGCGATAACACCACGCTGGCACAATGGGCGAAGCGCGTATTTACCACCGAGCGTACGCTGGCGCGGCGTTGCCAACAGCAACTGAACATGTCGTTCAGCGAATGGCGGCAGCGTTTACGTTTTCTGCGCGCGATTGCGCTTCTTGAGCAAGGTTGTAGCGTGCAGGGGATCGCACATGAACTCGGTTACAGTTCGGCATCCGCGCTGATAGTGATGTTTCAACAGCAGGCGGGGACTACGCCCGATCGCTATCGCAGCCGGTTAGGCTAATCCCGGACTTTGTGACAAAATACGCCCCGTTTATTTCAATATGACAGGACCGCCGCAGTGAAAATTCTCGTCGATGAAAATATGCCTTACGCCCGTGAACTGTTCAGCCGTACTGGTGATGTGCTGGCGGTACCGGGTCGACCATTACCGGAAGCGGAATTACAGGATGCCAGCGGACTGATGGTGCGTTCCGTCACCAAAGTCAATGCGGCACTGCTGGCGGGCACGCCGGTGAAGTTTGTCGGTACTGCGACGGCAGGCACTGACCATATTGATGACGCATCGCTGGCGGCGGCGGGCATTGCCTTCTCTGCCGCGCCGGGCTGCAACGCCATTGCCGTAGTGGAGTATGTGTTCTCTTCTTTACTGCTGTTGGCTGAGCGTGATGGTTTCGAGTTGCGCGATCGTACCGTCGGCATTGTCGGCGTCGGGAATGTCGGTGGGCGCTTGCAAAAACGTCTTGCCGCCTGGGGCGTGAAAACTTTGCTGTGCGATCCGCCGCGTGCCGATCGTGGCGATCAGGAAGATTTCCATTCGCTTGATGAAGTGGTGGCACAGGCCGATATCCTGACGTTCCACACGCCACTGTTTAAAGATGGTCCCTACAAAAGCTGGCATCTGGCGGACATGGCGCTGTTGATGGCGTTAAAACCGAACACCATCCTGATCAACGCCTGTCGTGGCCCGGTGGTGGATAACGCCGCCTTATTGGAAGTGCTCAAGCTGCGCAGCGATCTGAGCGTGGTGCTGGATGTGTGGGAGCCAGAGCCGGATCTGAATCTGGATCTGCTGGATAAAGTGGATATCGCCACGGCCCATATTGCAGGCTATACCCTGGAAGGGAAAGCGCGCGGAACCACGCAGGTATTCGAAGCCTGGTGTGACTTTATCGGCCAGCCCCAACAGGTGGCGCTGGAGAGTCTGCTGCCTGCACCCGAGTTTGGCACCCTCACGCTGCACGGTAAGCTCGATCAGCCTACGCTGAAACGACTGGTGCATCTGGTGTATGATGTGCGCCGCGATGATGCCCCACTACGAAAAGTGGCCGCGCAGCCAGGTGAATTTGACCGCCTGCGCAAGCAGTATGAAGAGCGCCGTGAGTGGTCCTCGCTGCAGGTGAAATGCGATGACGCCGACGCGGCTGCCATGCTGGAAAAACTCGGTTTTCGCGCCAGTTTGTAAAGTTAAATCAATCCCCTGCGTTTTCGCGCGGGAAAAGTCTTAAATGTCAGGCGGTGATGTCACCGCCTCAATTTTTTGTGTCATTGTCTGGAGTAAACCAACATGTCTGACGGCTGGAATATCGCGCTACTGGGCGCAACAGGCGCAGTAGGGAACGCTGTACTGGAATTGCTGGCAGAACGCCAGTTCCCGGTTGGTGAATTGCATCTGCTGGCGAGTGAAAACAGCGCCGGTGAGAGTGTGCGTTTTGATGGTCGTACCCTGCGGGTGCAGGATGCCGCCGAGTTCGACTGGACCCAGGCACAGCTGGCATTTTTCGCTGCTGGGCGTGAAGCCTCAGCACGTTATGCGGATGAAGCCGCGAGCCAGGGTTGTCTGGTGATCGACAGCAGCGACCTGTTCGCGCTGGAGCCGGATGTGCCGCTGGTGGTGCCGGATGTCAATCCGCAGGTGCTGGCCGACTATCGCAATCGTAATATTGTGACAGTGGCAGATGCGCTGGTCAGTCAGTTGCTGAGCGCGATCAAACCGCTGGTGGATAGCGCCGGTTTAAGCCGTTTACAGGTCACCAACCTGATGTCTGTCTCCAGCCATGGTAAAGCTGCGGTTGATGGCCTGGCCGGTGAGAGCGCGCGTTTGCTGAACGGCATCCCCGCTGATGAACACTACTTTGGCCGCCAGCTGGCGTTCAACTTGTTGCCACAGTTGGCAGACAACAATGGCAGCGTAGAGAGTGAACGTCGACTGGTGGATCAGGTGCGTAAAGTGTTGCAGGACGAAGGTTTACCGATTGCGGTCAGCAGCGTGCAGGCACCGGTGTTCTACGGTAGCGCACAGCTGGTGCACATCGAAAATCTGCGCCCACTGTCAGCAGAAGAAGCACGTGACGAGCTGGCCCGCGCTGAAGACATCAATTTGAGCGAAGACGGTGAGTACCCAACCCCGGTCAGCGATGCATCGGGCAGCGATGCACTGAGCATTGGCAACGTTCGTAACGATTACGGCGTGCCTGAACTGCTGCAGTTCTGGTCAGTGGCGGACAACATCCGCTTCGGCGGCGCATTGATGGCCGTGAAAACCGCTGAGAAATTGGTGCAGGAGTATTTCTATTAATGTTGTCTGAAGCTAAGACCATTAAGCTGGCGTTAGGCATTGAGTACGATGGCAGCCGTTATTACGGTTGGCAGCGACAGAATGAAGTGCGCAGCGTGCAGGAAAAGTTAGAAAAAGCGCTGTCGAAAGTGGCGAATCATCCGGTGGTCGTATTCTGCGCCGGACGCACCGATGCGGGTGTGCATGGAACCGGGCAGGTGGTGCATTTTGAAACCACCTCTCAGCGTGCTGACGGTGCCTGGACGCTGGGCGCCAACGCCAATTTGCCGGATGACATTGCGGTGCGTTGGGTCAAAGAAGTGCCCGATGAGTTCCACGCGCGTTTCAGTGCCACTGCGCGTCGCTATCGCTACGTGATTTTCAACCAGCGGCTGCGCCCTGCGATTCTGGGCAACGGTATCACCCATTTTTATCATCCGCTGGATGCAGAAAAAATGCAGCGTGCAGGGCAGTGTTTGATCGGCGAGAACGATTTCACCTCGTTCCGAGCCGTGCAGTGCCAGTCACGCACACCGTGGCGCAATGTGATGCACCTCAACGTCACGCGTCAGGGGCCGTATGTGATTGTCGATATCAAAGCCAACGCCTTTGTGCATCACATGGTGCGCAATATCGTCGGCAGCCTGATGGAAATTGGTTGTGGCAACAAGCCTGAGAATTGGATGGCTGAGTTGCTGGCAGCAAAAGATCGCACTCTTGCGGCAGCAACCGCTAAAGCAGAAGGGTTGTATTTGGTGGCGGTGGATTATCCATCCCATTTTGCGTTACCTCAGCCTGCGCTGGGACCCTTGTTCCTCGCGGATTAACTGTTAATTGAAGGATGTAGGGGAGCCGTATGGAGTTTATCCACTTCGTTATTGATTTTATTCTGCATATTGATGTGCATTTAGCCGAACTCGTGGCGCAGTACGGCATCTGGATTTACGCCATTCTGTTCCTGATTCTGTTCTGTGAAACCGGCTTAGTGGTCACGCCTTTCCTGCCAGGGGATTCCCTGCTGTTTGTGGCCGGTGCCTTGGCCGCACTGCCGGGCAACGATCTCAATGTGCATTTAATGGTGACGCTGCTGGTGATCGCCGCCATCCTCGGCGATGCGGTGAACTACACTATTGGTCGGTTGTTCGGTGAGAAGCTGTTCAGTAACCCGAACTCAAAAATTTTCCGTCGTAGCTACCTGGATAAAACCCACGCGTTCTACGATCGCCACGGTGGCAAAACCATTATACTTGCGCGCTTTGTACCAATCGTGCGAACCTTTGCCCCCTTTGTGGCAGGGATGGGACACATGTCTTATCGCCACTTCGCGCTCTTCAACGTAACGGGTGCGCTGCTATGGGTACTGCTCTTCTCCTACGCCGGTTACCTGTTTGGCGACTTGCCGGTGGTGCAAGAGAACCTGAAGCTGCTGATTGTGGGCATTATTGTGGTCTCAATACTGCCAGGCGTGATTGAAGTGTGGCGTCATCGCCGCCAGGCGCGTCAGCAGAAGCCACAGTAAGCCTGTTACCAGATTTTTGTCCACAGCGAGAACGGGTTGTGGTTTAATGAGCGACATTTACGGCCTGCTGAAGGTGATTTCGGCAGCCACAAGAAGACTGGACCAGGTCAGCATTAAACAGAAAGGTCATCAATGAGCTGGATTGAACGCATACTGAATAAAAGCACCACCACGCCAACGCGCAAAGCCAGTATCCCGGAAGGGGTCTGGACCAAATGCGATAGCTGCGGCCAGGTGCTGTACCGCGCCGAGCTGGAGCGTAACCTTGAGGTCTGCCCGAAGTGCGACCACCACATGCGTATGCACGCCCGTGAGCGTTTGCACAGCATGCTGGACGAAGGTTCTCTGGTTGAGTTAGGCAGCGAGCTGGAACCGAAGGATCTGCTGAAGTTCCGCGATTCTAAGAAGTACAAAGATCGTCTGGTTGCCGCGCAGAAAGATACCGGTGAAAAAGATGCATTGATCACCATGAAAGGCACACTGCATGGTATGCCGGTGGTGGCTGTAGCTTTCGAGTTCTCCTTTATGGGCGGCTCGATGGGTTCTGTGGTTGGCGCGCGCTTTGTGCGTGGCGTTGAACAAGCACTGGAAGATAACTGCCCACTGATTTGCTTCTCAGCCAGTGGCGGTGCGCGTATGCAGGAAGCGTTACAGTCGCTGATGCAGATGGCGAAAACCAGCGCAGCCTTGGCGAAAATGCAGGAGCGCGGCTTGCCGTACATCTCCGTGCTGACTGACCCAACCATGGGCGGTGTTTCAGCCAGCTTCGCGATGTTAGGCGATCTGAACGTCGCAGAACCGAAAGCCCTGATCGGCTTTGCGGGTCCACGCGTCATTGAGCAGACCGTGCGCGAAAAACTGCCGCCGGGCTTCCAGCGCAGTGAGTTCCTGATTGAGAAAGGCGCGATCGACATGATCATCCGTCGTCCGGAAATGCGCTTTAAGCTGGCAAGCCTGCTGGCGAAAATGATGAACCTGCCAGCGCCGCTGCAGGATGGTGATCAGCCAACGACGGCTGAGCCGGAGAGCAACGAGGCCTGATCAGGCAACGAAAAGGCGCATCTATGCGCCTTTTCACCAATGCACCGTCAATCAGTTAACGGGACACATGGACAAGACTCTTCCCCAAGCCACGTCGCCTTTGGCCACGTGGCTTCATTATCTAGAACATCTTCATTCGCAGGCCATCGAACTGGGTCTGGACCGTATTCAACGCGTTGCTGCACGCCTCGATTTACTCAAACCCGCTCCGTTTATCTTCACCGTCGCCGGCACTAACGGCAAAGGCACCACCTGTCGTACGCTGGAAACCTTGTTGATGGCCGCGGGATACCGTGTGGGTGTTTACAGTTCGCCGCATCTGGTGCGCTACACCGAGCGTGTACGTGTGCAGGGAGCTGAGCTGGATGAAGCGCTGCACAGCGCCAGTTTCGCCAGCATCGAAGCCGGGCGCGGTGACACTTCGCTGACCTATTTCGAATTTGGTACGCTGTCGGCACTCAATCTGTTTCGCGATGCCAACCTTGATGTGGTGATCCTGGAAGTCGGGCTGGGCGGACGTCTGGATGCCACCAATATTGTCGATGCTGATGTTGCGGTTATCACCAGTATTGCCCTGGATCACACTGACTGGCTGGGGCCGGATCGCGAGAGTATCGGACGTGAAAAAGCGGGTGTGTTCCGCGCTGGTAAGCCTGCGGTAGTGGGTGAGCCTGATATGCCGCACACCATTGCAGAGGTGGCCGCAGAGAAGGGCGCACAGCTGCTGCAAATCAATCGCGACTGGCAGTGGCAAAAACAGGAAAACAGCTGGACGCTACAGGATGCGCACGGTGAGTTGCGCGACCTGCCATTGCCACAGGTACCGCTGCCTAACGCGGCAACGGCACTGACGGCGTTACGCGCCTCTGGTCTGAATGTCAGTGAGGCAGTGATCCGCGAACATCTGCCATTAGCGATTTTGCCGGGCCGCTTCCAGACCGTGAGCGAATCACCGCGCGTGATCCTCGATGTGGCGCACAATCCACATGCCGCTTATTATCTGGCTTCACGGTTGGCTGAACTGCCAAAGCGCGGGAAAGTCCTGGCGGTGGTCGGCATGCTGCACGACAAAGATATCGCTGGCACCCTGGCGGCATTGTCGCCACAGGTGGACAGCTGGTACTGCGCGCCACTTGATGGTCCACGCGGTGCAACAGCCGATGAGTTGATTGCGCATCTTGATGCAGGTAAAGCGTTCACGCATGTGGATGCGGCATGGCAAGCAGCGCGCCTGCAAGCAGCGCCTGAGGATGTGATTCTGGTGTGCGGATCTTTCCACACCGTCGCACAGGTTATGGAATCGATGGCAGCGGAGAACGGCAGTGGCAAGTAAGTTTCAAAATCGCTTAGTCGGGACCGTTATTCTGGTTGCGATTGGCGTCATTGTGTTGCCGGGCCTGTTGGACGGCAAGAAAAAACACTACAAGGAAGAGTTTGCGGCGATCCCGCTGGTGCCCAAACCTGACGATCAGCAAGACAGCGAAATGGTACCGCCGGTCACGCAACCGTTGCCTGCGCAACCGCCAGAAGGCGCCGGTGCGGCACAGAATCCGGAGAATGCGAAAGCCACGGGTAATGCCAGCAACGGCAGTGCCCAGCCTGCGCAGAACAGTGAGCCGACGCTGGTGACGCCACCGCCGGTGCATCAGCAGGTGAAGCCGGTTGAGCAACCGAAGCCCAAACCGATTGAACAACCCAAGCCGAAGCCAGTAGAACAGCCGAAGCCAAAACCTGTCGAGCAGGTAAAACCGAAACCGGTAGAGCAACCGAAGCCGGTTGAGCAGCCGAAAGCGGTTGAAACGCCGAAGCAGAGTGAGCCGGAAGCGGCGCCTGCAGGCCAAGCGTATGTGGTGCAACTCGGCGCGCTGAAGAATGCGGCCAAGGTGAGCGAGATCGTGGCGCAGCTGCGTCTCTCGGGCTATCGCGCCTTTACCGTGCCGTCAACGCCGGTGCAGGGACAAATCACCCGAATTTACGTGGGACCGGATGCGTCAAAAGCGAAGCTTCAGAGTTCACTGAGCGAGCTACAAAGCATTTCAGGCCTCGGTGGTGTGATTAAACCGTATGGTACGCGTTAATGGCTTGATAAGCCGCGCCGATAGCAGTAAAAGGCGCGGTAAAGCATTCACTGCTTGCCAAAATGTTGCAATAAAATTATTAAATATCAGTCAGTTAAATCGCTGATGACACTCAGGGCGAAGAAAGTTTTTTTCATCGCCTTTTTTATGGATGCAGAACCGGAAAACCCTACGCAAACGTTTTCTTTTTCTGTTAGAATGCGCCCCGAACTGGATGCAGGGGTGCATAAGCACTGGGCTGGAAGAGTTCATGATCTGGATTGATTACGTCATTATTGCGGTAGTTGGTTTTTCGGCTCTGGTCAGCCTGATTCGTGGGTTTGTCCGTGAAGCCTTATCTCTCGTTACCTGGGGATGCGCGTTTTTTGTCGCCAGTCATTACTACACCTACCTTGCAGTCTGGTTTACAGGTTTTGACGACGAACTGGTTCGCAACGGCATCGCTATCGCGGTGTTATTCGTTGCCACCCTGATTGTGGGTGCCATCGTGAACTATGTGATCGGCTCGCTGGTGGAAAAAACTGGCTTGTCGGGAACCGACAGGGTGTTGGGGGTCTGTTTCGGGGCGTTGCGTGGCGTGCTGATTGTTTCCGCTATGCTCTTCTTCCTCGATACATTCACCGGCTTTTCTAAAAGCCCGGACTGGCAACAGTCGCAACTCATTCCCCAGTTCAGTTACATCATCAGGTGGTTTTTCGATTACCTGAAAAGCACGTCCAGTTTTATACCCCGGTAACGCCACCGGGAGTGCGGCCAATGAGGAAATGACAACATGTGCGGTATTGTTGGTATCACCGGTTTTATGCCAGTAAACCAGTCGATCTATGACGCGTTAACGGTGCTGCAGCACCGCGGGCAAGATGCCGCCGGCATTTGTACCATCGATGCGCTTAACTGTTTTCGTCTGCGTAAAGCAAACGGCTTGGTGAGCGATGTTTTCGAAGCACGCCACATGCAGCGTTTGCAGGGTAACATCGGGATTGGTCACGTTCGCTACCCAACGGCGGGCAGCTCCAGTGCTTCTGAAGCACAGCCATTCTATGTCAACTCCCCTTATGGTATTACGCTGGCGCACAACGGTAACCTCACCAATGCGCACGAGCTGCGTAAACACCTGTTTGAAGTGGGTCGCCGTCACGTTAACACCACCTCTGATTCTGAAATCCTGCTGAATATCTTTGCGCAGGAGCTGGACCGTTTTCAGCATTACCCGCTGGAAGCTGACAACATTTTTGCTGCGGTGGCGGCGGTGCATCAGCATGTGCGCGGCGCTTACGCAGTGGTTTCGATGATCATCGGGCACGGTATGGTCGCGTTCCGCGATCCAAACGGTATTCGTCCACTGGTACTGGGCAAACGTGTGATTGAAGATGGCCGCACCGAATATATGGTGGCCTCTGAAAGTGTCGCGCTGGATACTCTGGGCTTTGAGTTCATTCGCGATGTGGCACCGGGAGAAGCGGTGTACATCACCGAACAAGGTCAGCTCTCTACACGTCAGTGTGCTGAGAATCCGAAAACCAATCCGTGCCTGTTCGAGTACGTTTATTTTGCTCGTCCAGACTCGTTCCTGGATAAGGTATCTGTCTATAGCGCGCGCGTGCGCATGGGCACCAAGCTGGGCGAGAAAATTGCTCGCGAGTGGGAAGACCTGGATATCGATGTGGTGATCCCGATTCCGGAAACCTCGACCGATGCTGCGCTGGAAATCGCTCGCATCCTCGACAAACCTTATCGTCAGGGCTTTGTGAAAAACCGTTACGTTGGCCGCACCTTCATTATGCCTGGTCAGCATCAGCGCCGCAGCGCGATTCGCCGCAAGTTGAACGCCAACCGTGCAGAATTCCGTGATAAGAACGTGCTGTTGATCGATGACTCAATTGTCCGTGGCACCACCTCAGAGCAGATCATTGAGATGGCACGTGAAGCGGGTGCAAAACGCGTTTACCTTGCGTCAGCGGCACCGGAAATTCGTTTCCCGAACGTCTACGGCATCGATATGCCGAGCGCCACGGAACTGATTGCTCACGGTCGTGAAGTGGAAGAGATTCGCCAGCTGATCAAAGCTGACGCCCTGATTTTCCAGGACCTGGATGATCTTATCGAAGCCGTGCGCGAAGAGAACCCGGATATTGCTCAGTTTGAGTGCTCGGTATTCAACGGCGTCTACGTAACCAAAGACGTTGATCAGCAGTACCTTGAGTACCTGCAGTCACTGCGTAATGACGATGCGAAAGCGATTCAGCGTCAGAATGAAGTGGAAGGGCTGGAGCTGCATAACGAAGGTTAACATCTTCGGGGAGCACACATAAAACAGGGCGGGCGCAATCCCGCCCTGTTTGTTTTTGTATTTTTGTTCAGGTAGCGGCTATCATTGCCGCAATCTGAATAGCAAGGCTGAATTATGAAACGACTCATCATTGGAATTTCCGGCGCCAGCGGCGCGATCTACGGCGTACGATTGTTGCAGGTGCTGCAACCGGTGGCCGATGTGGAAACCCATTTGGTGCTGAGCCCTGCTGCACGACAAACGCTGACGCTGGAAACCGACTACAGCCTGCGTGATGTTCAGTCACTGGCCGACGTAGTGCATGATGTGCGTGATATTGCCGCCAGCATCTCTTCGGGATCGTTCAAGACGTTGGGCATGGCGATTCTGCCTTGTTCAATGAAAACGCTGTCAGGCATTGTGCATAGCTACAGTGACAGTCTGCTGACGCGAGCAGCGGATGTGGTGCTTAAAGAGCAGCGTAAACTGGTCCTGTGCGTGCGTGAAACCCCGCTTCACCTTGGCCATTTGCGCATGATGACCACCGCCGCAGAGATGGGGGCGATGATCATGCCACCGGTGCCCGCCTTCTATCATCGTCCACAGCGCATTGAAGATCTGATTGATCAAACGGTCAACCGCGTTATCGATCAGTTCGATATTGAGCTTCCAGAAGACCTGTTTACCCGCTGGCATGGCGCATAATGGTGCAATATTGCACTAAGCGTGTGCAAATTCGCGTGCCCGATCACTCTTCGTGCATCTTGTGCACCAAAAGTTAACAATGTCGCTTTTTCTTCCTCACGCCGCTGTTATATTTCCCTCACAAACTAGGTGCTTGCGCTGCTAAAAGGCGCGGTATTTAGTGCGCCTGGGCAGGCTTTCGCCGTTTTGCATAACTGGCATGAAACCTGCACATCATTCAGCGCAAACACACATCACGCACCATATAACAATAAGCACTTACTTGAGGGTTACCTATGAAAAAGCGAGTTCTGGCTCTTTCCCTGCTGCTGGCAATGACCAGCGCTGCGAGCGTGTTCGCTGCAGTACCGAAAACGCTGCGTATCGGGACTGACCCGACTTACCCGCCATTTGAATCCAAAAATGCGCAAGGCCAGTTAGTGGGTTTTGACATCGATCTGGCGAACGAAATTTGTAAGCGTATCCATACCAAATGCAATTACGTTGAAAGTGATTTCGATGCGCTGATCCCTTCGCTGAAAGCGAAGAAAATTGACGCCATCATCTCCTCTCTCTCTATTACGGAGAAACGTCAGGAAGAGATCGCCTTCTCAGAAAAACTGTATGCAGCTAACGCGCGTTTAGTCGCGAAAAAAGGGTCAGATTTACAACCGACCATTGAATCCTTGAAGGGCAAAAACATTGGTCTGCTGCAGGGCACCACTCAGGAAACCTACGCCAATGAAAACTGGCGTCCAAAAGGCGTCACCGTCACTCCTTACGCGAACCAGGATCTGGTGTATCAGGATCTGAATGCGGGTCGTATTGATGCGGCTTTCCAGGACGAAGTGCAGGCGAGCGAAGGCTTCCTGAAACAGCCTGTCGGTAAGGATTATGCGTTTGCCGGTCCAGCGGTGAAAGATGACAAAATCTTCGGTGTTGGTACCGGTATGGGCCTGCGCAAAGATGATGCCGATTTGAAAGCCGCTATCGATAAAGCGTTTGATGCCATGCGTAAAGATGGTACCTACGACAAAATTGCTAAGAAGTACTTTGATTTCAACGTATACGGCGATTAATTGTCCTGTTTTCTGACCTTGATGATTGATTTACAGCAGGGTTGGTCATAACTATTCACTCCGGGCGCTTACTTATGTAAACTCCCGGGGTTCATACGCTTGCCGCCATCTACCCTGTGATTCACATCCTGGTCAGGACTGTCCGTTAGTTGGGCAGCGTTTGTTATTTTCCTTCACGACAGGATCGAACCCATGCTGTATGGCTATTCTGAAGTAATCCTCAAAGGCACCCTGGTGACCCTTGAGCTGGCACTCAGCTCGGTGGTGCTGGCTGTAGTGCTCGGCTTGATTGGCGCTGGCGCCAAACTCTCCCGTAATCGCCTGCTGGCGATGATTTTCGAAGGCTACACCACGTTAATTCGTGGGGTGCCCGACCTGGTGTTGATGCTGCTGATCTTCTACGGACTGCAAATCGCATTGAACACCCTGACCGATGCGTTAGGTATGGATCAGTTTGATATTGACCCGATGGTGGCCGGTATCATCACGCTGGGCTTTATTTACGGCGCTTACTTCACCGAAACCTTCCGTGGTGCATTTCTCGCCGTGCCTAAAGGGCAGATCGAAGCGGCAACCGCCTTCGGTTTCACCGGTTCGCAAACCTTCCGCCGCATTCTGTTCCCGGCGATGATGCGTTTCGCGCTGCCGGGTATTGGCAATAACTGGCAAGTTATCCTTAAAGCCACGGCGCTGGTTTCGCTGCTGGGGCTGGAAGACGTGGTGAAAGCCACGCAGCTGGCAGGGAAAAGTACCTGGCAGCCGTTCTACTTCGCGATTGTCGCGGGGGGGATTTATCTGGTGTTTACCACGCTGTCGAACGGCGTGCTGTGGTGGCTCGAACGTCGCTACACGGTGGGTGTGAAAAGGGCAGAGCTATGATCGATATTATTCAAGAGTATTGGAAACAGCTGCTCTGGACCGATGGTTACCGTTTTACTGGCGTCGCCATTACCCTGTGGTTGCTGATTCTCTCCGTGGTGATCGGGGGTTCCATGGCGGTGCTGCTGGCGATTGCCCGTGTGTCACCGAACCGCTTTATTTCGACACCTGTCTGGCTGTTCACCTATGTTTTCCGCGGTACACCGCTCTACGTACAGTTACTGGTGTTCTATTCCGGCATGTACACGCTGGAAGTGGTCAAAGGTTCGGAGTTACTCAACGCCTTTTTCCGTAGCGGTCTGAACTGTACGCTACTGGCCTTTACCTTAAACACCTGTGCCTATACCACTGAAATCTTTGCCGGCGCGATTCGCGCTGTGCCGCACGGTGAAATCGAAGCCGCCCGTGCTTATGGCTTTTCACCGTTCAAAATGTACCGTTGCATTATCCTGCCGTCGGCACTGCGCACCGCACTGCCGGCTTACAGTAATGAAGTGATCCTGATGCTGCACTCCACCGCACTGGCGTTTACCGCCACGGTGCCGGATCTGCTGAAAATCGCGCGTGATATTAACTCGGCAACGTACCAGCCGTTTACCGCGTTTGGCATCGCTGCGCTGCTGTATCTGATTATCTCTTACGTGCTGATTAGCCTGTTCCGCAAAGCAGAACGCCGCTTCCTGGCGCACGTGAAACCTTCTTCATCGCATTGAGTATCACTATGGCTGACAACAAATTAAGCGTGACCGAACTGCACAAACGTTACGGTGAACACGAAGTTCTGAAAGGTGTATCACTGCAGGCCAATGCTGGCGATGTGATCAGCATCATTGGTTCGTCCGGTTCCGGGAAAAGTACCTTCTTACGCTGCATTAACTTCCTTGAGAAACCGAGCGAAGGCACCATTGCGGTGAACAATGAGCAGATCAATCTGGTGCGCGACACCGATGGTCAGCTGAAGGTCTCTAACAAAGAGCAACTGCGCTCACTGCGTACCCGTCTGACCATGGTGTTCCAGCACTTCAATCTGTGGAGCCACATGACGGTGCTGGATAACGTCACCGAAGCGCCTATTCAGGTACTGGGACTGAGCAAAGCGGAAGCGCGTGAGCGGGCGATTAAATATCTGGATAAAGTGGGCATCGACGAACGTGCGCGCGCCAAATATCCGGTGCATCTTTCCGGTGGTCAGCAGCAGCGTGTCTCCATTGCTCGTGCGTTGGCGATGGAACCCGAAGTGCTGCTGTTTGATGAACCGACTTCTGCGCTTGATCCTGAGTTAGTGGGCGAGGTTCTGCGTATCATGCAGAAGCTGGCCGAAGAGGGGAAAACCATGGTGGTGGTGACGCACGAAATGGAGTTTGCGCGCCATGTCTCCAATCATGTGATTTTCCTGCATCAGGGCAAGATTGAAGAGCAGGGCTCGCCAGATGAACTGTTTGGTAACCCGAAAAGCCCACGTTTACAGCAATTCCTGAAAGGCTCGTTGAAATAATGCTAGCAGGTCGCCATAAATGGCGACCCTACAGCCCCGTAGGGTGCGCATTTATGCGCACCTGGCAGATGTGCCGGCATGAAAACCGGCGTGATAAATCGCGCCGATCCGTCTCGCCGCAATGAGTCACTCCCGCAATAGCTTCAGCGCTGTATCCTCGTCCGTCACCAATCCCGACACCCAGCCACCCTGTAACGCAGCACGAATCGCCGGGTACTTACGCTCGCTGCCAGAGAACCCGATGATTTTGCGCTCGGTCTGACTCTCAAGCAGGACGCTGGTGAGCAACTCATCGGTTTCTCCCCATACTCGCTCACCCTGTTGGTTGAAAAAATGCCCCAGCATCTCGCCTACCACTCCACGCGCATTAAGCGCTTCCACTTGGGTATCGGTGATAAATCCTTCGGCATTTAACGGACAGCCGGGCATCACTTCACCGATGCCAACAAACGCCACATCTGCTTGCAAGGCACGATCGGTGACGCGCTGATACACCTGATGCTGAACCCACATCGCCTTGTCTTGCGGCGTGTCTGCGTACAGCGGTGCAGGAATGAAAAAGTATTTGCCCTGCATTTTCTCGGCCATCTTCAACGGCACGTCGTAACGTGTGCCGGAATCATCGCGCGCGATCGCACCAATCATGGAAACGCACTGATGTTGTGGGCGATCCACCCATGGCAGCGCATCAATCATTGAGCGCAGGGTTTTACCAGAACCAATACCGAACACCTGTGGCGCTTCCTCATTGATAAACTGCGACATCACCGCCGCACCTTCAACGGCCAGCATCTGCTGAATGGCGTCATCATTTAAGTTCGCCGATGGCACCACCCGGCATAAATCCAGCGCAAACTTCTCCTGCACCTCACGCGCCAGTTGCAGACAGTGCGTAACAGGATGATCAATTTTCACGCTCACCATTCCCATCTCACGCGCACTAGACACCAGGCGCTGCGCCACCTGGCGTGAGATGCCTAATGCCTGAGCGATCTCCTGTTGCGTCACGCCCGCCACGTAATACATCCACGCTGCACGTGCGGCCAGCTCCTGTTTTTTCTCTTCTCTGCTCATTACGTGGTTCCGTTAAAACTGATGCGTCATCTTAGCGCGTGTTTGACGAAAAGCACTAACTGAGCAAAAGCCCTAAAAAAGAGCAAAAGTATTAATTGTGATGCGCTTCGCAGATCGATCGTCGGATGGCATCCTATGCTACGCGACATCGGGCAAATGCCCTTTCTTGTGGCAAATGTTTAATTGAGGCGATTATGACCAATCAATCAGTGTGGATGCACATCGGCGCGGGATCATTTCATCGGGCACATCAGGCGTGGTATCTGCACAAACTGCGTGAGCAGGGCGATGACAGTTGGAGCATTGCGCTGGGTAACATTCGTAATGATGCAGTGCCGCTGTTGAACCAGCTTGCGGCACAGCAGGGAGAGTACGTACTCGAAACCGTAACGCCGGAAGGGGAACGGGCTTATGAAACCATCACCTCTTTGCGCAAAATCCTGCCGTGGGATAGCGAAATCAGTGCGCTGGTGCAGCAGGGCGCTCAGCCTGAAACGCGCGTGATTGGCTTCACCGTGACCGAAGCGGGCTATTATCTGACGCCAGAACACCAGCTGGATCTCAGCCAGCCGGATGTGCAGGCCGATCTCGGCGGCGATATTCGGACGATTTATGGCGCACTTAGCCGCATCCTGACGCAGCGGGTGGCGCAGGGCGGTGCCGCAGTGACGCTGCTCAACTGCGACAATTTACGTCACAACGGTGAACGCTTCCGTGAGGGGTTCCTTGCCTTTCTGACCGCCAAGGGCGACAGCGCACTGGCAGAATGGGTGCGTACACACACCACTTCGCCGAACACTATGGTGGACCGTATCACACCCCGCCCAACACCCGATGTGGCGGAGCGAGTAAAAGCCGCCACCGGTAAGCAGGATGGTGCGGCAGTGATGGCAGAATCCTTTATTCAGTGGGTGATCGAGGATGACTTTATTGCGGGTCGCCCGGCGCTCGAAAACGTCGGTGTGGAGCTGGTGAAGTCGGTACTGCCTTGGGAAGAGGCAAAAATCCGCATCCTCAATGCCACCCATGCGGCGATTGCCTGGGCAGGCACGCTGATCGGTCTCAACTATATCGATGACAGCACGCGCCATCCGGCGATTTACCAACTGGCACACGACTATGTGACCCAGGATGTGATCCCTTCACTGTCACCCAGCCCTCTGGATCTGGCCGATTACCGCGATGTGGTGCTGGCTCGCTTTAGCAATCCCTATATCAAAGACACCAATCAGCGTGTCGGAGCTGATGGCTTATCGAAGATTCCTGGCATGGTGACGCCGACGCTGCGCGAGTGCTACCAGCGTGGTGTGCAACCCACGGCAACGGCAGCCATTCCAGCACTGTTCTTCCTGTTTATGCAGCGCTGGGCCAATGAGGATTTGCCGTACACCTATCAAGACGGTGCGCTTCAGGCTGATGCGCTGCGTCAACAGTTCGCCAGCAGCGAACCGTTACAGGCTTTCCTCAGTGATAGCGCGCTGTTTGCGGAGCTGGCCAACGATAAGGCGTTTCACGCGCTGGTTGCTCGCCGTGTCGAAGGGTTGCAGCAGTGGCTGAAACAGCCCGAACTGGCAGCGGTGTAAGGGGCGCATTATGTATCTCGGTATCGATATTGGCACCTCTGAACTCAAGGCTCTGATCATCAACACGCAGGGTGAGATCGTGGCATCACAGCATGCAACCTTGAGTGTGCAACGCCCGCATCCTCATTGGGCAGAACAAGATCCCGAACGCTGGTGGCAAGCTTGCACCGACGTGCTGGCCGGTTTACGGCAGCAGTCACCGGCGGCATGGTCAGCGGTGCGCGCCATCGGCTTATCGGGCCAGATGCATGGTGCGGTGCTGCTGGACGCTGACGGCAAGGTGCTGCGTCCGTGCATCTTGTGGAACGACACGCGCAGTGCCGCGCAGTGTGAAGTGCTAAGCAAGTGCTATCCGCAGATGATGGCGATCAGCGGCAATATGATCATGCCGGGTTTCACCGCGCCAAAATTGCGCTGGGTGGCAGAGCAGGAGCCAGAGATCTTTAGCCGTATCGATAAGGTGTTGTTGCCGAAGGATTACCTGCGCTGGCGTCTCACCGGACATTTTGTCAGTGAACCTTCCGATGCCGCCGGCACGCTGTGGCTCGATGTGGCGCAGCGTGACTGGTCTGATGAACTGCTGGCGATCACCGGCCTGACGCGTGCACAGATGCCAGAACTGGTGGAAGGCAGCGCCGTCAGCGGCAGTCTGAAACCGGCGTTGGCGAGTGAGTGGGGCTTATCCACGTCGGTGACGGTGGCGGGCGGTGGTGGCGACAATGCCGCATCCGCGGTGGGTGTCGGGGCGGTTAATCCCGGCGATGCTTTTATTTCGTTGGGCACCTCCGGTGTGATTTTCGTGGTGAATGACCGTTTACAGGCCGATCCCCAATCCGGCGTGCATGCTTTCTGCCATGCGCTGCCGGGACGCTGGCATCAGATGAGCGTGATGCTCAGTGCAGCCAGTTGCCTGCGCTGGCTATGTAATCTGCTGGCGGTCAGCGAAAGTCAGTTAATGGAGGAGATGGCACAGCTCTCGGCTGAACAGCGACGCCAGGCCCCCCTTTTTCTGCCTTACCTTTCCGGTGAGCGGACTCCGCACAACGATCCCGATGCATCCGGTTCCTTCTTTAATCTGCGCCACGAAACCCCTCGTGCCTTATTGGGTTATGCCGTGATTGAAGGCGTGGCGTTTGGACTGGCGGATGGTCTCGCTGTGTTGGGTGATGCTCAGCATCACATTCAACAATGCAGCCTGACCGGCGGTGGCGCGCGCAGCACGCTTTGGGCGCAACTGATTGCTGATGTGCTGCAACTGCCGATAGTGACCCATCCAGCCAGTGCTTCGGGCGCGTTGGGTGCCGCGCGTCTGGCGTGGCTGGCGGATGGCGGATATGAACAAGAGGTGTGCCTGAAACCGGCTGTGCAAGCGCGTTATCAGCCCGATACGGCGCAAGCTGGGGTATTGCAACAGCGCTTGCGCGCGTTCCGCGAACTTTACATTCAACAGCAATGGGTACGCCAGTTGCTGCCTGCATAACGAACAGAGGATGATGGTGATGCAATCGAACGAATACTGGTTTGGCTTACCGAAGAAGATGTTTTGGGGCTTCCTCGCTATCGCGATTTTCATGGCGGGTGATGGCTTCGAAATGGCATTCCTGTCGCGCCATATTACCGATATGGGCTTCTCGCCTGCGCAGTCTGCCGTGGTCTTTACTTTCTATGGCCTGGCGGCCGCGCTGGCGGCCTGGGCCTCTGGTGTGGTGGCCGAATTGATCACCCCACAGCGCGCGATGATGATCGGTTTTGTGCTGTGGATCGTGATGCATGCGCTGTTTATGACGCTGGGTCTCGGCCTGCGCAACTATCCCTTGATGGTGCTGTTCTACGGCATTCGTGGGCTGGCTTATCCGCTGTTTATCTACTCGTTTATGATGATGCTGGTGCAGGTCTTACCGCGTGAGAAACTGGCTGCCGCCACGGGCTGGTTCTGGGCGATGTATTCCGTGGGTATTGGCGTGGTGGGCAGTTATCTGCCAAGTCTGACTATTCCGATGCTGGGTGAAACGGGAACGTTATGGTTGGCGATCATCTGGGTGGCCTGCGGCGGTGTGCTGGCCTACTTTAGTCTGCGCAATGTGCCGGTGGATCGCTCCCGTGTCAACCTGCCGATGCGTGATAAAATGACGGAGATGTCGCGTGCGGTGACCATTCTGTTCACCAATCAGCATGTGTTCTACGCTTGCCTGATCCGCATCATCAACACGCTTTCACTGTTTGGTTTTGCCATCATCATGCCGTTGCTGTTTGTCGATCGTCTCGGCTTCACCATCTCTGAGTGGCTGCAGATCTGGGCGGTGTTCTTCTTTGTCACCATCTTCACCAACATCTTCTGGGGCATTACCGGCGAGAAATTGGGCTGGATCCGTCAGGTGCGCTGGTTTGGCTGCCTCGGTATGGCCATCTCCAGTTTGATGTTCTACTACCTGCCGCTGTATGTCGGGCATAACTTCTGGGTGGCGCTGATCCCTGCGGTGATGTTGGGCATTTTTGTGGCGGCGTTTGTGCCCATGACGGCGGTGTTCCCCACGCTGGAACCCCATCATAAAGGTGCGGCGGTGTCGATTTACAACCTGTCTGCGGGCCTGAGTAATTTTGTCGCACCCGCCATCGCGTCAGTGATGCTGCCGTTCTTCGATATTGTGGGGGTAGTGTGGGCCTACACCGCGCTGTATGTGTTTGCCGGCGTGTTGACCTTCATCATTCGCGTGCCGCAACCGGGGCATACCCGTGAAGAGAAAGTCGTGAAGTCACGCGTTGCGGAGCAACGCAGTTGAAGCAAACCCGGTGCGTAGAGCTACGCACCGGGACATTTCATCCCGCCACATCCTGTAAAGCTTCCTGTAAATCGTACCAGCGGAAGCCAAAGCCCGACTCCTCCAGCCGTTTTGGTAACACATGTTGCCCACCCAGCACCAACACGGCCGATTCACCCATCATCAGTTTGATGGCGCTGGCGGGTGTGCGCATAAACGCCGGGCGATGCATCACGTGGCCCAGGATCGCGGCGAACTGCTCATTACGCACCGCATAGGGTGCCACCATATTAAACGGCCCATTCAGGTTATTATTGTCAATCAACCAGATGATGGCGTTCACCAGATCATCAATGTGGATCCACGGCAAATACTGCTTGCCACTGCCTAACGGGCCGCCTACGCCCAGCTTAAAAGGCAGCTTCATTTTTGCCAGCGCACCGCCTTCTGCTGCCAGTACCACCCCAGTGCGCAACAAACAGACGCGAGTCTGTTCACTCTGCGCGTTCAAGGCCAGGCGCTCCCAGCGGGCGCACAGGGCATGAGTGAACTCATCGTGCCCAGGATCGTCTTCAGTCAGCACCAGATCGCCGGTATCGCCGTAAAAGCCAGTGGCAGATCCGGAAATCAAAAAATGCGGTGGATGGCTGCTGGCATGGATCAGCGAAACAATCTGTTCGGTGATCTGCCAGCGGCTTTCACACAGTCGTTGTTTTTGTTGTTCGGTCCAGCGTTTATCGGCGATAGGTTCGCCCGCCAGGTTAATAACGCCATCAATGCCGTTGAGGTCGGATTGCTGGTTGATGCCAGACCAGAGTGATACGCGCGGATCAAGTTTCTCGCGCGCTGTGGCGACATCACGAGTCACAACATTAACCTGATGTCCGAGCAATAGCAGGCGAGGAATCAGGTGGCGACCAATCAGTCCGGTGCCGCCGGTAATAAGCAGGTGCATTGTGAGCCTCCTTGTAATTTATTTTCTGCTCAGAATTGATCATAGAAGAGAAGCGCAGGTGTAGCGTGACCCGGCTTACGCTAATGAAGAAAAAGGGAAAGTTTGTGATGGCTTTAAGGATAAAGATCCGACCAGCGCACCATTGCCTTAGCAGATAAAAATCGGTAAACAGGAAGCACACCTGACGCTTATTTGAGGCATCCGATGAATTATCCCACCATCACCTTGTGGACCGATGCGTCCTTTTTCAGCCCTTATGCGATGTCGGTTTATGTCGCACTCACTGAGAAAGGCATCCCCTTCACCTTAAAGCGAGTGGATTTGTCGCAGAATGCGCAGCTTGATGATGACTATCGTGCTCTGTCGCTGACCTGCCGTGTGCCTGCGCTACAAATTGATGACCTGGTCCTCAATGAATCTTCGGCGATCGCGGAATATCTTGAAGAGCGTTTTCCTGCGCCGGAATTTGAGCGTCTTTACCCGCGTGACCGCGAAAAGCGTGCCCATGCGCGTGAAGTGCAGGCGTGGTTGCGTAGTGATCTTATGGCTCTGCGCGCCGAGCGTCCCACAGAGGTACTGTTTGCGGGCGAACGGTTTGCGCCGTTGTCGGCGGCAGGAGAGCAGGCTGCGAGCAAGCTGATTGCCGCGGTACAGCGTCTGTTGCCGGAAGGGCAGCAAAACCTGTTTGGCGAGTGGTCTATTGCGGATACCGACCTGGCGGTGATGATTAACCGTCTGGCGTTACATGGCGATATGCTGCCAGTGAAATTGCAGCATTATGCCGAGTTCCAGTGGCAGCGTGCATCCGTCCAGCTATGGTTGTCCGAATCAGGTAAATCGCGCTAAGCACGAAGAGCCTTGCGGAGGCCAAAAGAACGCTTTACCTTACCGCACATTCTAATAAGGCATCGCAAACAGGCGCGTGCTGGGCACGCCGAAAACAGAAAGGGTTACGGATGGTTGATCAAACGGCAGATAACGGTATTGAGTGGGTTGATATCGTTAGTGAAGAGAACGAGGTCATTGCGCAGGCCAGCCGTGCGCAGATGCGTGCGCAGAATCTGCGCCATCGTGCGACCTATATCGTGGTGCATGATGGTATGGGTAAAATTCTGGTGCAGCGTCGCACGGAAATCAAAGACTTCATGCCGGGTATGCTGGATGCCACCGCAGGTGGTGTCGTGCAGAGTGGTGAAGACCTGCTGGAATCCGCGCGCCGTGAAGCGGAAGAAGAGCTCGGTATCGCCGCTGTACCCTTTGCCGAACACGGTAAATTCTACTTCGAAGACCAACACTGCCGCGTTTGGGGTGGCTTGTTCAGCTGCGTTTCCCATGGCCCGTTTGCCATGCAGGAAGAAGAGGTGGACGAGGTGTTTTGGATGACGCCGGAAGAGATTACCGCGCGCTGTGATGAATTCACCGATGATTCGCTGAAGGCTGTATCGCTATGGCTGAGCCGCAACAGCGATGCCACGCGAAGCCAGTCCTGAGCTTAGCTGGGATGAAATAAAGGCGCCGAAAGGCGCCTTTATACCCTTCATACTTCAAGGCCCCATGAGGAGACTCGAATTATTTTGGGTATATATTTTTCTCAGGGGAGAAAGCCTTAGCCTTCTGCCTGCTGAGACTGAATCGCGGTCAAAGCGATGGTGTAGACAATGTCATCCACAAGGGCACCACGAGACAGGTCGTTGACTGGCTTACGCATGCCTTGCAGCATCGGCCCGATGGAGATCAGGTCTGCAGAACGCTGTACCGCTTTGTAAGTGGTGTTACCGGTGTTCAGATCCGGGAAGATGAACACGGTCGCACGACCCGCAACTGCGGAGTTTGGTGCTTTAGATTTGGCCACGTCTTCCATGATAGCGGCGTCATACTGCAGTGGACCATCAATCACCAGGTCAGGACGTTTTTCCTGAGCGATACGCGTGGCTTCACGCACTTTCTCAACGTCGCTACCTGCACCTGAGTTACCGGTGGAGTAAGAGATCATCGCCACACGTGGATCGATGCCAAAGGCTTTGGCGGAGTCGGCGGACTGAATGGCGATCTCTGCCAGCTGCTCTGGATTCGGGTCGGGGTTGATGGCGCAGTCGCCGTAAACCAGCACCTGCTCCGGCAGCAGCATGAAGAAGACGGAAGAGACCAGCGAGCTGTTCGGTGCGGTTTTGATCAACTGCAACGGCGGACGAATGGTGTTGGCCGTGGTATGAACCGCACCAGACACCAATCCATCCACTTCACCACGTTCCAGCATCATGGTGCCGAGCATCACGTTATCTTCCAGCTGCTCCTGCGCTACCACTTCAGTCATGCCTTTGCTCTTACGCAGTTCAACCAAGCGCGGCACATAGTTTTCACGTACTACTTCTGGATCAACAATCTCAATGCCTTGGCCCAGTACGACGCCCTGAGCAGCGGCAACGCGCTGGATCTCATCCGGATTGCCCAACAGTACACAAGAAGCAATGCCGCGCTCGGCACAAATCGCGGCCGCTTTCACGGTGCGCGGCTCGTCGCCTTCTGGCAGCACGATACGTTTGCCCGCTTTGCGCGCCAGTTCGGTGAGCTGATAACGGAATGCCGGTGGTGACAGGCGACGGCTGCGTTCAGAGGTGGCCGTCAGTGATTCAACCCAGTCTGCATCAATGTAGCTGGCGACGTACTCCTGCACTTTCTCAATGCGTTGGGTATCATCCGCCGGAACTTCCAGATTGAAGCTCTGCAGGCTGAGGGAGGTCTGCCAGGTGTTGGTTTTCACCATAAACACGGGCAGGCCAGTCTGGAAGGCACGTTCGCACAGGCGAGCGATCGGCGCTTCAATCTGGTAACCGCCGGTCAGCAGCACCGCACCAATCTCAATGCCGTTCATCGCGGCCAGGCAAGCCGCAACCAACACATCAGGACGGTCAGCCGATGTCACCAGCAGCGAGCCTGGGCGGAAATGCTCCAGCATGTGCGGGATACTACGGGCACAGAAGGTCACGGATTTCACGCGACGCGTTTGGATCTCACCTTCGTTAATGATGTCTGCATTCAGATGGCGGCACATGTCGATGGCGCGCGTCGCAATCAGATCAAAGCTCCATGGCACGCAGCCCAGAATCGGCAGCGGGCTGTTGGCAAACAGCTGCTTAGGATCGATATTGGCGATGTTGGCTTTGGTTGAGTCATCAAAGATTTCAGACAGGTCAGGACGGGTACGGCCTTGCTCATCCACGGGCGCATTCAGTTTATTGATGATCACGCCGGTGATATTTTTGTTCTTGCTGCCGCCGAAGCTACTTTGCGTCAGTTCGATACGCTCTTTCAGCTGAGCAGGGGAATCGTTACCCAGTGCGGTGACAAAGACAATTTCAGCATTCAGGGTTTTGGCGATTTCATAGTTCAGCGCGGAAGCGAATTGGTGCTTGCGCGTCGGCACTAAACCTTCCACCAGCACCACTTCAGCATCCTGAGCATTGGCATGGTAATTGGCGATGATCTCTTCCATCAACACGTCTTGCTGGTTTGAACCCAGCAGCGACTCAACGCGCGACATCTGCAGCGGTTCAGCGGCAGGAATGGCGGAGTTTTTACGGATGATGGTGGTGGTCTGATCGGGCGCATCGCCGCCCGCACGTGGCTGGGCAATTGGCTTGAACACGCTCAGGCGGACGCCTTTGCGCTCCATGGCACGGATCACGCCGAGGCTGACGCTGGTCAGGCCGACGCTGGTGCCGGTGGGGATGAGCATGATTGTACGTGACACTATAGAAACCTCTCAGGTGTTGCAGACGAGCTAAAACAACTCCGTCAGCCTGGGCTGACGGAGAGAAGTGTGGTTAGGCAGTGAGACGCGCGGCGTCTTGGGCGATGACCAACTCTTCGTTGGTTGGGATCACCACAGCCGGGCGAGTGCCTTCTTTGTTGATAAAGCCAGATTTGCCGAAGCGTGCCGCGAGATTGCGCTCGTGATCCACTTCGAAGCCCAACAGGCCCAGTTTCGCCAGTGACAGCTCACGCACCATCGCCGCATTTTCACCAATACCGCCGGTGAAGACCACGGCATCCAGACGGCCTTCCATCAGTGAAGTGTAGCTACCGATGTATTTCGCCAGGCGGTGGCAGAACACATCCATCGCACGCTTGGCATCTTCTTTGGTCGCGTAGTTGTCTTCAACATAGCGGCAATCGCTGGTGACTTCGGTGAGACCTAACAGGCCAGACTCTTTGGTCAGCAACTTGTTGATTGCATCAACGGTCATGCCTAGTGCGTCATGCAAGAAGAACACGATAGCGGGATCGATATCGCCGCTGCGGGTTCCCATCACCAGGCCTTCCAGCGGGGTCAACCCCATTGAGGTATCCACGCACTGGCCATTGCGGATTGCCGCAACAGAACCACCGTTGCCCAAGTGGCAGGTAATGATGTTCAGCTCATTGACCGGCTTGTTGAGCATTTTTGCGGCTTCCTGTGTCACATAGTAGTGACTGGTGCCGTGTGCGCCATAGCGACGGACGCCGTGCTCTTTGTACAATTTGTACGGCAGTGCATAAAGATAGGACTCTTCAGGCATTGTCTGATGGAATGCTGTATCAAAAACCGCCACATTCTTATCCGACAGATGTGGGAAGTTCTTCATGGCTTCGTCGATGCCGATCAAATGCGCCGGGTTATGCAGCGGGGCAAAAGAAGAGGCGTCTTTAATGCCCTGAATCACGGATTCGTCGATGATGACAGATTGAGTCAACTGCTCGCCGCCGTGAACAATACGATGGCCGATTGCAGCGATTTGTGCCGAAAGCTCTGGTTTTTGTGCCAGAATGGATTTAACGATGAAGTTCAGCGCTTCACTATGTGCCGCGCCTGCGCCCAGAGGAGCTTCCTGTTTGCTACCTTCCAGTTTCCACTTGATACGTGCTTCAGGTAAATGGAAACACTCTGCCAGACCTGACAAATATTCGTCACCGGTAGCAGGGTTAAGGATGGCAAACTTTAAAGAGGAGCTGCCGCAGTTCAGAACCAGTACTAACTTCGTCGACATGGAAGTACCTATTGATTAAATAGTGGCTAAAAATAACGCAATCAGACTAACAGCGTAGCCCATGAATGCTGGTAGATTAATGATTAACATCATGCGGTAGTCAAAAAGAGACCGACATGCAAAAAATTTTTGGTAATTTTACGCAGATTTTTTAAATCCGCTTAGCGAAACATGGCTCTAAACCGCTCTTTAATTGAGCTGAAGCTTCCGGTAATGTTGCTAAATCGGCGTCAGAATATCTGGTGTCACCCGCAAAGACAAAAATTTTTGAAGCGTGTCACGTAAAGTTGTGTAGTTATCAGTTTATTTTAAACATTACAGAATTAGTTGAGGTCTATCATGGCGAATGATGCAAGTAATCCAGGCTGGTTCGGCTTATTTCAGCGCGGCCAGCACTACATGAAGACCTGGCCAGCCGACAAACGTCTGGCACCAATGTTCCCTGAAAATCGTGTGGTGACGGCAACGCGTTTTGCCATTCGCTTTATGCCACCTTTAGCGATATTTACCCTGACATGGCAAATCGCCATGGGCGGCCAGCTCGGCCCGGCGATCGCGACTGCGCTCTTTGCTTGCAGTTTACCGATGCAAGGGTTGTGGTGGTTGGGTAAACGCTCAGTCACACCATTACCCCCCACGCTGCTGCACTGGTTCCACGAAGTGCGGAGCAAACTGGAAGAAGCGGGACAGGCTATCGCACCGGTTGATGGTAAGCCCACCTATCAGGCATTGGCAGATGTGCTCAAACGCGCATTTAAGCAACTCGATCGTACTTTCCTGGACGATCTTTAAACGACGCACGCGACGCTTCCGCAGAGAATGTGTGCTTGATCCCGGTCTAAATCAAAGAAAAGTGGTGTGAACGCACACGCATCACTTTCCTTGTGTAATCATTTCTACATTGTTTAAATCTTAAGCGGCCGTAATAGCCCGGGAGAGAACCATGGAAATGACCCACGCACAGCGACTCATCCTTTCCAATCAGTACAAAATGATGGCCATGCTGGAGCCGGATAATGCCGAGCGCTATCGTCGTTATCAAACCATTATCGAACGCGGCTACGGCTTGCAGCTGCGCGAGCTGGATAAAGAGTTTGGCGAATTAACCGAAGCCACCTGCCGCCAGCTTATCGACATCATGGAAATGCATCACGCACTGCATGTCTCCTGGTCGAACCTGAAAGAACCTCACACCCTCGAAGAGCGCCGCCTGGCGTTTCTCGGTTTTGATGCCGCTACCGAAGCGCGCTATCTCGGTTACGTGCGCTTTATGGTGAATGTGGAAGGGCGCTATACCCATTTCGATTCCGGCACGCACGGCTTCAATGCGCAAACCCCGATGTGGGAAAAATACCAACGTATGCTGGCGGTGTGGCACACTTGTCCGCGTCAGTATCATCTTAGCGCGAATGAAATTGCGCAGATTCTCAATGCCTGAATAAGGAGCAGCGTGTGAAGTACAGAGGTTTTCTGTTTGATTTAGACGGTACATTGGTGGATTCATTACCTGTGGTGATTCGCTCATGGTCATTGTGGGGCGAACGCCACGGTATCGCAGCGGAAGAGGTTCTGGACTTCATACACGGCAAACCCGCCATCAATTCACTGCGCCACTTTATGGCTGGCCAGTCTGAAGAGGCGATTCAAGCCGAGTTCCTCTGGCTTGAGCGTCTGGAAGCGGAGGATACCGAAGGGGTTCAAGCTATCCCCGGGGCGAAAGCTCTGCTGGCAACTTTAAATGAGCTGCATATTCCTTGGGCGATCGTGACATCGGGCTCGATTCCGGTGGCGCATGCGCGACATAAAGCAGCCGGGCTGCCGATGCCTGAAGTGTTTATTACCGCGGAGAATATCAAACACGGCAAGCCCAATCCGGAGCCCTATTTGCTGGGTGCTGAGCGCCTGGGTCTGGCCGCCAGCGAATGCGTGGTGGTTGAAGATGCGCCAGCAGGGATTATCGCCGGTCTGGAAGCGGGTAGCGCCGTAGTTGCGGTAAATGCCCCAGCAGATGCACCGCGCTTGCATGAAGTCACTTATCAGGTAAAAACCCTGGAACCGCTGGTGGTGACGCAGGCGGAAAACGGCACCTTTACACTTTCTCTCAACGCTTAATTTTTTACTACACGCACATAAGTCGAGAAGCCGACTGGGGCTGCATAAGGGCTGGCAATCCGCAGCGCTGAATGGAATGAGTATGCCAGGAGAGCCCGCAGGACGCGGGCGAAAGGTGGCGCTGGAACATGGATGTTCCATCGGCACCGGTCCGTAAGGCCGTCGAATGAAGTGAAGGCACCGCGTAAGCGGCGCGAGGACCGCCAGCACTTATGCAGCATCAATCGGCGTCATCGCCAATCCTGAAGTCCCGTCTTTACAACGGCGTGTCCTGGGAAATCTCATCCAGCGACAGGCTGAAACTAGGGATAAAGACTTCCACAAAGTAATCCATCTCAGGTGAGCGGCGTTGCGACAGGGTTTTCTCCAGACGCGCCTTTGCCAGCAAGAATTCGTTATTACCTGCCGATAACTCTTCCAGGCATTTCACATAGGCGCAAAGCGCATCCGCCTGTTTCACCACTGCCTGCTCACTTTCGCTGTGCAAATGCTCATCAATCAAGGGTCGATAGGCATCCTGCAATTCAGGCGGCAGCATATCAATCAACTTTTGCTGCGCAATTTTCTCTATCTTCTTATATTCATGGGCAATTTGTGCATTGTAGTACTTCACCGGCGTCGGTAAATCACCGGTTAAGACTTCGCTGGCATCGTGATAGAGCGCCAGCATCGCAATACGCTCCGCGTTGAGATTACCGCTGAACTTCATGTTTTTGATGATCGCCAGGGCATGCGCCACCATCGCGACCTGAAGGCTGTGTTCAGAGACGTTCTCAGTGCGCACATTGCGCATCAGCGGCCAACGGTTAATCAGTTTAAGGCGGGAAAGGTGGGCGAAAAAGTGGCTACGGGTCATGACGGGTTCCTGTTGCACGGTGGGGAGTTTTACACTCCCCGAAATGAGAACAGTATATACCCGTCATACTTCGAACCGCAGCTGCGTTTGCTACGCGTGCTCACCCCAGTCACTTACTCATGTAAGCTCCTGGGGATTCACCCACTTGCCGCGTGATTCGGCCTTCGGCCTCACCCTGCGGGCCAGCGCAAGCGCTGTTCAAAAGCGCCGTAAGGCACTTTTGTACTGCAATTCGAATTATTTTGGGTATACGCATCACCTGTTACTGGCGATAGCCTTGCAGGAAGCGACCAAACTTGCTGATGGCCATTTCGAGGTCATCAACGCGCGGCAAGGTTACGATGCGTACGTGGTCCGGCCATGGCCAGTTGAAGGCAGTACCCTGAACCAGCAGCACCTTCTCTTGCAGCAGGAAATCCAGCACCATCTTCTGGTCATCAAAGATATTGAATTTCTTAGGATCGATGCGTGGGAACATATACAACGCACCTTGTGGCTTAACGCAGCTCACACCCGGAATGTCGTTAATCAACTCCCAGGCACGCTGGCGCTGTTCATACAAACGACCGCCCGGTGCAATAAACTCGCTGATACTCTGATAACCTCCCAGCGCAGTCTGAATGGCATGCTGAGCCGGGACGTTGGCACACAGACGCATCGATGCCAGCATCTCCAGGCCTTCGATGTAGCCTTTGGCATGCTTTTTCGGACCGTTCAACACCATCCAGCCCTGACGGAAGCCGGCAACGCGGTAGGTTTTGGACAAGCCATTAAACGTCACCGTCAGCAGATCCGGTGCCAGCGCAGCAATCGAATGGTGCTGTGCTTCGTCATACAAAATCTTGTCGTAGATTTCGTCGGCAAAAATAATCAGATTGTGTTGACGCGCAATCTCAACCACTTCCATTAGCAGTTCTTTGCTATACACCGCACCGGTCGGGTTGTTGGGATTGATGATCACGATGCCACGCGTACGCGGCGTGATTTTGCTACGAATATCATCCAGGTCTGGGAACCAACCCGCAGACTCATCGCACAGATAGTGCACCGCTTTACCGCTCGACAGGGAAACGGCCGCGGTCCACAGGGGATAATCCGGGGCCGGAACCAGCATTTCATCGCCGCTGTTCAGCAATGCCTGCATCGCCTGCACGATCAACTCGGACACACCGTTACCAATGTAGATATCTTCAACGGTAACATCGCGCATATCTCGCGCCTGGTAGTGCTGCATAATGGCTTTACGCGCCGAGTACAGTCCCTTTGAATCACAATAACCCTGCGAACTTGGCAGGTTACGAATCACATCGACCAGGATTTCATCAGGGGCTTCAAAACCAAACGGGGCAGGGTTACCGATGTTCAGTTTGAGGACTTTGTTACCTTCTTCTTCAAGACGCTTTGCTTCTTTCAGTACCGGACCACGGATGTCATAACAGACATTTTCCAGCTTGCCAGATTTATCAATTTGAAAATTCATTATTACCGCCTTAATGGGCAGAGTCCTTTAACCTGCCACCAAAAACAAACCTGCCCAATTTACTCCTCTCATCGTCACAAAAGAAGGGTAGCGCTGGGTTTTGGCGAGTTTGCCAGTTATTCCCGGCGTACGTAGAGTAAAACGCATCCGTTGTGAGCTGGCCTGGTTTATAAGCCTGCAAACTTGAGTAAGTGTGATATTAAATTCTGGGTAAACTGATGACCGCTGTAAAGCGCGTTATCCATAGGTAAAGCAGGTGATTAAGAAATTTTTTATTCACATCCTGTGCGAAAATTCATTAGCCACATGATGAAATAGTTAAAGGAATCTTGTTGGATGCCGAAGAAGTGTGCACCGGTGATGAAGCAATAGCTGGTGTCAGGGTATACAGTGCATTCTTATTCACTTTTTCACAGCAGAATGAGGCGCTAACAAGTGAATGATTAAGGCGATAATTGCGTCTTAAATAGCATTTGTACTGTAACTTTAACGCCTGGTATGGGGTTTCAGAATCGGGGTGGTTAAAAAACGCGCAGGGTTGTGGCAGGATAGGCTGGAAAAGCGTTTTGGTCAAAAATTGCGATGTTTTGAACAAAAACATTTCCCTTTAAAGCGTAAAAATGATTAAGTATAATTTATTATTTGATGCACTTTACCGCTTCGCATCAGCATAACATGATGTTATCCCTTTTTGACCCGCAGGGCCTTTTTGCGGGAAAATAGACAACTACGCAGCTTCCAGCACTTGTACGACATACGTCTTCGGACCAGAAGTTGTTCTGTCTTAAATAGACGGCGCTGCTCTGATTGCAGAGTGACATATCCGTCGGTATCCGCCTGACACGTTTTTTTCATGGCATCCTCCACACAGGGCTGCCATTAAGCACCATTACCTCTTATCTCTTTGATAAGTAGGGTAATACACCAGGGTAGTAGTTTTAAAAAATCTTATAAGTGAAGAAAAAACATGACTAATGCAAATCGTCCGATACTGAATCTCGACCTCGATCTGCTTCGTACTTTTGTCGCTGTTGCTGACCTGAATACCTTTGCGGCAGCAGCTGCAGCAGTATGCAGAACGCAATCGGCAGTAAGTCAGCAGATGCAACGTCTGGAACAATTGGTAGGTAAAGAGCTGTTTGCCAGACATGGACGTAATAAACTGCTGACGGAGCATGGCATCCAGTTGCTGGGCTATGCCAGAAAGATCCTTCGTTTTAACGACGAAGCCTGCACCTCTTTGATGTACAGCAATATCCAGGGCGTACTGACTATCGGTGCCTCTGATGATACTTCCGATACCATTCTGCCGTTTCTGCTTAACCGCGTAACGTCGGTGTATCCTAAGCTGGCCATTGATGTGCGCGTTAAGCGCAACCCGTTCATGATGGAAATGCTGAACCAGGGTGAAGTCGACCTGGTCGTCACCACGTCCAGCCCCGGCAATTTCACCTATCAAGTCCTGCGTACATCACCGACTCTGTGGTACTGCGCGGCGGATTATATCTTCCAGCGCGGCGAAGCCATTCCTTTGGTTCTGCTGGATGAGCCAAGCCCTTATCGTGACATGGCGATCGACCATCTCAACGAAGCGGGTATCCCTTGGCGCATCTCTTATGTTGCCTCAACGCTGGCTGCGGTGCGTGCTGCTGTTAAAGCCGGTTTAGGTGTTACAGCGCGTCCTGTAGAGATGATGAGCCCAGAATTGCGTGTTATGGGTGCGGCGGAAGGTCTGCCGGTTCTGCCGGACACACAGTATCTGTTATGCCGCAATCCAGACAGCGATAATGAACTGGCATTGGCCATCTTCAATGCGATGCAGTCGACCAATGATCCTTACAATCTGAGTGCAAATCCAGACGGTTCTCTGCTGCTGGATGACGAAGAGTAAGGATGGCAATAACGGGTCATTCCTCGCAAATGGAATGCCGTTCAATTGTTAAAACATAGAAAAAAAAGCCTTAGACTGATGAATATCAGCTAAGGCTTTTTTTATGCCTGTTAACTTGCGTTTTTTGACGCTATTTAAGTTACATAATTTCCCTTGTTTCCGAAAAAATGAAATGCGTTCCATTTTTAACCAGAGTGGAATCTTTTTATCATTTCGTGCCATCTTTTCCAGGGCATTTACCTGTGCCGATCGGCGTTTTTTCCGGCAAAAAACACCATTCTGTGTCTTAGATCAAAAAAATACCCCCTCTAAGGGGGGGGAAATCCCCGCAAGACCTGTCAAAATATGATTGTTAAATGCACGATCCATGCATGTGAATACCCGCTACACTAAAATTAACCTCACAAACTGAAGCGATTTAGCTGGCATGAAGGGGTTCATTTGTTAATAATATGATGCTGGTGTTAATTAATGTTTGAATGCTTTTGTCAAAGTTGACAAAAGGTTATAGAAAGGAGTAAAAAACCCCATAAAAGTGCTGCTTATTTGATAATGACAGCATAGTTTATAAGGTTTTTATCCTTCCCTTGAATCGATGTGGTGTGTTTGCTGCAACAGTGCAGGATGCCAACGCCACTTTTGATGAGTAAGCAAAGAGTATGTCGACAACTACAGAAGTGATCGCTCATCACTGGGCATTTATTGTTTTTATTGTTATCGCGTTTGGCCTGTGCGCCTTTATGTTGACCGGTGGTTGGCTGTTAGGTGGCCGTGCACGAGCGCGTCACAAAGACACCCCGTTTGAATCGGGTATCGAATCCGTTGGTGATACCCATATACGCCTCTCCGCTAAATTCTATCTGGTTGCGATGTTCTTCGTTATTTTCGACGTCGAAGCCCTCTATTTATACGCATGGTCGACCTCAATCCGCGAAAGCGGATGGGTGGGCTTTGTCGAAGCCGCAATTTTCATTTTGGTGCTCTTGGCTGGCTTGGTTTATCTGGTGCGCATTGGTGCGCTGGATTGGGCCCCTGCGCGTCGTCGCGTCGTGGTCAAATCAATCCCGGTTAGTCACAACCACACCAACCCTCATAAGCAGTAAAAGCGAGGCAATAACATGGACTACACGCTGACACGCGTAGACCCGAACGGCGGCGGTGATAACGATCGTTATCCTTTGCAGAAACAGGAGATTGTGACCGATCCCCTGGAGCAGCACGTTCATCGCAGCGTCTATATGGGCAAGCTCGAACACGCCCTGCATGACATGGTGAACTGGGGTCGTAAAAACTCTCTCTGGCCTTATAACTTCGGCCTTTCCTGTTGCTACGTGGAAATGACCACGTCATTCACTGCGGTGCATGACGTGGCGCGTTTTGGTGCGGAAGTTATGCGTGCCTCTCCTCGTCAGGCTGACTTTATGGTGATCGCCGGTACGCCATTTACCAAAATGGCGCCGGTTATTCAGCGTTTGTATGACCAGATGCTGGAACCAAAGTGGGTGATCTCAATGGGTGCCTGTGCCAACTCGGGCGGCATGTACGACATCTATTCCGTGGTACAGGGCGTGGATAAATTCCTGCCTGTCGACGTGTACATCCCTGGCTGTCCGCCGCGTCCAGAAGCCTACATGCAAGCGCTGCTGCTGCTGCGTGAATCCATTGGTAAAGAGCGCCGTCCATTGTCGTGGGTGGTGGGTGATCAGGGTGTTTATCGCGCCAATATGCAGCCAGAGCGTGAAAGAAAACGCGGCGAGCGCATTGCCGTGACTAACCTGAGAACGCCAGACGAAGTCTAAGCTTCCCGTACACGGATGGCACAGCGGCCGCAGCAGAACATCACAATTTAATGTGCGCCGCCATCCTGACGCCTTCTTTTGAGTGCCTGATAACAGGCCGGAATGGTGAGTAACGTATGACAGATTTAACCACGCAAGATCTCGCACAGCCGTCATGGCAAACCCGCGATCACCTGGACGATCCAGTGGTCGGCGAGCTGCGTAACCGTTTTGGGCCGGATGCCTTTACCGTTCAGGCCACCCGCACCGGCATTCCGGTGGTTTGGGTGAAGCGTGAACAGTTACTGGAAATTGTCGAATTCCTGCGTAAGCTGCCGAAGCCGTATGTCATGCTGTATGACTTACATGGTTTCGATGAGCGTTTACGTACCCACCGCGCAGGCTTACCTGCCGCGGATTTTTCCGTTTTCTATCACCTGCTTTCGATTGAACGCAACCGTGACATCATGCTCAAGGTGGCGTTGTCTGAAAACGATCTGAATGTGCCGACCATCACCAAAATCTTTGCCAATGCCAACTGGTATGAGCGCGAAACCTGGGAGATGTTTGGTATCACCTTCAATGGCCACCCGCACCTGACGCGCATCATGATGCCACAGACTTGGGAAGGCCATCCGCTGCGCAAAGATTACCCGGCGCGCGCGACCGAATTCGATCCGTTTGAACTGACTAAACAGAAAGAAGATCTGGAGATGGAGGCGCTGACCTTCAAGCCTGAAGACTGGGGCATGAAGCGCAGTACCACCAATGAGGACTTTATGTTCCTCAACCTGGGTCCTAACCACCCCTCTGCGCACGGTGCATTCCGTATCATCCTGCAGTTGGATGGTGAAGAGATCGTCGACTGCGTACCGGATGTCGGTTACCACCACCGTGGTGCTGAGAAGATGGGCGAGCGTCAGTCATGGCACAGTTACATTCCGTACACCGACCGCATCGAGTATCTCGGCGGCTGTGTGAACGAAATGCCTTACGTACTGGCGGTGGAAAAACTGGCCGGTATCACCGTGCCGGATCGCGTTAACGTGATCCGCGTGATGCTGTCTGAGCTGTTCCGCATCAACAGCCACTTGCTGTACATCTCCACCTTCATTCAGGACGTCGGCGCAATGACGCCGGTGTTCTTCGCCTTTACCGACCGTCAGAAAATTTATGACGTGGTCGAAGCGATTACCGGTTTCCGCATGCACCCCGCCTGGTTCCGTATTGGCGGCGTGGCACATGACCTGCCGAAAGGCTGGGAGCGTCTGCTGCGCGAATTCCTCGACTGGATGCCAAAGCGTCTGAAAGAGTATGACAAAGCGGCACTGCGCAATACCGTATTGATGGGCCGTTCACAAGGTGTGGCAGCTTACAACATGGACGAAGCACTGGCGTGGGGCACCACCGGTGCTGGCCTGCGTGCCACCGGGCTGGACTTCGACGTGCGTAAATGGCGTCCATACTCAGGCTATGAAAACTTCGATTTCGAGATCCCGGTTGGTGCTGGCATCAGTGATGCCTACACCCGCGTTCAGCTGAAAATGGAAGAGATGTGGCAGTCACTGCGTATTCTGGAACAGTGTCTGAAAAACATGCCGGAAGGCCCGTTCAAAGCGGATCATCCGCTGACCACGCCGCCGCCAAAAGAGCGCACGCTGCAACACATCGAAACCCTGATCACTCACTTCCTGCAGGTGTCGTGGGGCCCCGTCATGCCGGCCAACGAATCCTTCCAGATGATCGAGGCGACCAAAGGGATCAACAGCTACTACCTGACCAGCGATGGCAGCACCATGAGCTACCGCACCCGCGTGCGCACGCCAAGCTTCCCGCACCTGCAGCAGATCCCATCCGTGATCCGCGGCAGCCTGGTATCCGACTTGATCGTTTACCTCGGTAGTATCGATTTTGTTATGTCAGACGTGGACCGCTAATCATGCACGATCAAAAAATTGCTATTCACACTATCGACCCTGATGAGGTCTTTGTGCTGAGCGAGACCGAGCACCACGCTATCGAGCACGAAAAACACCATTACGAAGATGCGCGCGCCGCCTCGATTGAAGCGTTGAAGATCGTGCAGAAACAGCGTGGTTGGGTGCCAGATGGTGCCATTAATGCCATTGCTGATGTGCTGGGCATTCCAGCCAGTGACGTGGAAGGTGTCGCCACCTTCTATAGCCAAATCTACCGCACGCCGGTTGGCCGTCATGTGATCCGTTACTGCGACAGTGTGGTATGTCACATCACCGGTTTCCAGGGCATTCAGGCTGCACTTGAGCAGAACCTGAACATCAAGCCAGGCCAGACCACAGCCGATGGCCGCTTCACGCTGCTGCCAACCTGCTGCCTGGGCAACTGTGATAAAGGCCCAACCATGATGGTGGATGAAGATACCCACGTTCATCTGACGCCGGAAGGCATCGCCAACCTGCTGGAGCAGTATCAATGACCATTAAACAGATCATTCGTACTGCGGAAACGCACCCTCTGACATGGCGTCTGCGCGACGACAAGCAGCCGGTGTGGATCGATGAATATCGCAGTAAAAACGGCTATGTCGGTGCGGAAAAAGCCTTAAAAGAATTCAGCCAGGACGAAATCGTGGCGGCGGTGAAAGACTCCGGTCTGAAAGGCCGTGGTGGTGCAGGCTTTAACACCGGCCTGAAATGGAGCCTGATGCCGAAAGACGAATCCATGAACATCCGTTACCTGCTGTGTAACGCCGATGAAATGGAGCCGGGCACCTATAAAGACCGCTTGCTGATGGAGCAGATGCCGCACCAACTGGTGGAAGGCATGCTGATCAGTGCGTTCGCTTTGAAGGCTTACCGTGGCTACATCTTCCTGCGTGGCGAGTACATCGAAGCGGCTGTTCATCTGCGCCGCGCGATTGCCGAAGCCACCGAAGCCGGCTACCTCGGTAAAAACATTCTCGGCACCGGATTCGATTTTGAGCTGATCGTGCACACCGGCGCAGGGCGTTATATCTGCGGTGAAGAAACGGCACTGATCAACTCGCTGGAAGGCCGCCGCGCGAATCCGCGCTCTAAGCCGCCATTCCCGGCGAGTGCGGGCGTTTGGGGCAAGCCAACCTGCGTTAACAACGTGGAAACCTTGTCCAACGTGCCTGCGATCTTCCTCAACGGCGTTGACTGGTACAAAAATATCTCTACCAGCGAAGACACCGGCACCAAAATGATGGGCTTCTCTGGCCGCGTGAAAAACCCAGGTGTGTGGGAACTGCCATTTGGCACCACCGCGCGTGAAATTCTGGAAGATTATGCGGGTGGCATGCGCGATGGCCTGAAATTCAAAGCCTGGCAGCCGGGCGGTGCGGGCACCGACTTCCTGACCGATCAGCATCTCGATCTGCCAATGGAATTTGCCAGCATCGGCAAAGCCGGAAGCCGTTTGGGTACCGCGCTGGCGATGGCGGTCGATCACGAGATCAACATGGTTTCACTGGTGCGTAACCTCGAAGAGTTCTTTGCGCGTGAATCCTGTGGCTGGTGTACGCCATGCCGTGATGGATTGCCGTGGAGCGTGAAGATCCTGCGTGCGCTGGAGCAGAAAAAAGGCCAGCCGGGTGATATCGAAACCCTGCAGCAGCTTTGCCGCCAGCTCGGTCCAGGTAAAACCTTCTGTGCCCACGCACCAGGTGCCGTTGAGCCATTGCAGAGCGCGATTAAATATTTCCGTGAAGAGTTTGAAGCCGGCATTGCGCCGCAGGTGTTTGGCAATACCCGATCGATCGGTGGTATTCAGCCCAACCTGCTGAAAGCGCGCTGGTAATCAGCCGCCGTACACGGAATTCACCCTGAGCCGACCCGGCTTAGGGGACAGAATTAGATGTTTAACGCTCGTCTTAGGGCGAGCCTTACGGAAGCATGTTCACTATGGCTACAATCCATGTAGACGGTAAAGAATATCATGTGAACGGAGCGGACAACCTGTTGCAGGCGTGTCTCTCTCTGGGCCTTGATATTCCTTATTTTTGCTGGCATCCGGCGCTGGGAAGCGTGGGAGCCTGCCGCCAGTGCGCGGTGAAGCAATTCCAGAATGCCGAAGATACCCGCGGTCGCCTTGTCATGTCCTGTATGACACCGGCGTCGGACGGCACCTTTATCTCCATCGACGATGGCGAAGCCAAAGAGTTTCGTGAAAGCGTGGTGGAATGGCTGATGACCAACCACCCGCACGACTGTCCGGTGTGCGAAGAGGGCGGTAACTGCCACCTGCAAGATATGACGGTAATGACCGGCCATAGCTTCCGTCGTTATCGCTTCACCAAACGTACTCACCAGAATCAGGATCTCGGCCCGTTCATCTCGCATGAAATGAACCGCTGTATCGCCTGTTATCGCTGTGTGCGTTACTACAAAGATTACGCAGACGGCAAAGATCTGGGCGTCTATGGTGCCCACGACAACGTCTACTTTGGCCGCCCGGAAGATGGCACGCTGGAGAGCGAATTCTCCGGTAACCTGGTCGAAATCTGCCCAACCGGCGTGTTCACGGATAAAACCCACTCAGAACGCTATAACCGTAAATGGGATATGCAGTTCGCGCCAAGCATCTGCCAGCAGTGCAGCGTGGGTTGTAACACCAGCCCTGGCGAACGTTACGGCGAACTGCGTCGTATCGAGAACCGTTACAACGGTACCGTTAACCACTACTTCCTGTGCGATCGCGGGCGTTTCGGTTACGGCTATGTGAACCGCAAGGATCGTCCACGTCATCCAGTACAGAAACGCGGCAACGATTGGGTCAGCCTCAATGCTGAACAAGCGGTCAATGCGGCAGCTGACGTACTGCGTCAGGCGAAAAAAGTGATCGGTATTGGTTCACCGCGCGCCAGCATTGAAAGCAACTTTGCGCTGCGTGAACTGGTCGGTGCAGAGAACTTCTCAACCGGTATGCCAGCAGGCGAACAGGCTCGCGTCGAGTTAATGCTGAAAGTGCTGCAGGAGGGCGGAATCTACACGCCTTCTCTGCGCGAAATTGAAAGCTACGATGCGGTACTGGTGTTGGGTGAAGACCTGACTCAAGTGGGTGCGCGCGTGGCGTTGTCTGTGCGTCAGGCAGTGAAAGGCAAAGCACGTGAAATGGCAGCCGCACAGAAAGTGGCCGACTGGCAGATCGCGGCGATCCTCAACATTGGCCAGCACGCCAAACATCCGCTGTTTGTCACCAACGTCGATGAAACCCGGCTGGATGACATCGCCGCGTGGAGCTATCGTGCACCGGTAGAAGACCAAGCGCGCCTTGGTTTTGCTATCGCTAATGCGCTGGATGAAACTGCACCTGCGGTAAATGGCTTCGACACTAAGCTGAACGGCAAGCTGGATGTGGTGGTACAGGCATTAGCGGGGGCGAAAAAACCGCTGATCATTTCCGGTACTCACTCCGGTAGCATTGCAATGATTGAAGCGGCCGCCAACGTAGCGAAAGCATTGAAAGGTCGCGGTGCCGATGTAGGTATCACCTTCCTCGCTGGCGCAGCGAACAGCTTTGGTCTCGGCCTGATGGGCGGACAATCGCTGGATAGCGCACTGGAACAGCTGGATAAAGGCGAAGCGGAAGCGCTGATCGTCTTAGAGAACGATCTCTACCGTCACGCGCCAAAAGCCACCGTTGATGCAGCACTGCACAACACCGCACACGTCATTGTGGTGGATCATCAACGTACCGCCACGCTGGAGAAAGCCGGCCTCGTGCTGTCAACTGCCAGCTTTGCGGAGAGCGACGGCACCTCGATCAACCAGGAAGGCCGTGCTCAGCGCTTCTTCCAGGTTTACGATCCCGCTTACTACGACAACAGCGTTGTCATGCTGGAGAGCTGGCGTTGGTTGCACTCGCTGCACAGCACGGTAGAAAGCCGTCAAATCGACTGGACGCTGCTTGATCACGTCATTGACGCCACCGTTGCGGCGCTGCCGCAGCTGAAAGGTATTAAAGACGCGGCACCGGATGCCAGCTTCCGTATCCGTGGTCAGAAACTGGCGCGTTCACCGCACCGTAACAGTGGCCGTACCGCCATGCGTGCCAATATCAGCGTGCACGAACCGCGCCAGCCGCAGGATAAAGACACCATGTTTGCCTTCTCGATGGAAGGTAACAACCAGCCAAGCGCACCGCGCTCGCAGATTCCATTTGCCTGGGCGCCAGGCTGGAACTCCCCGCAGGCATGGAACAAGTTCCAGGCTGAAGTGGGTGGCAAACTGCGTCATGGCGATCCGGGTGTGCGTCTGTTCGAAGCCGGTGAAGGCTCATTGCCTTGGTTCACTGCGGTACCAGAAAGCTTTGTTGAAGGCAGTCAATACCGCGTTGCGCCTTACTACCAATTGTTTGGTAGTGAAGAGATGACCCAGCGTTCACCGACCTTCCAGAAGCGTATGTCACCTGCCACATTGGTGATTAACCCTGCTGATGCGGAAAAACTGGGTGTGAACAACGGTTCTGCAGTTGAGCTGGTGTGTGCCGGTGAAACCTTGCGCCTGCCGGTCCGTTTCTCTGCTTCCTTGCAAGCAGGGCAGGTGGGGCTGCCGCTGGGAATGCCGGGTGTGCCGCCATTCCTCTCGGGCGCGCAAATTGACAAATTGCAGGAGGCCGCGCAATGAGCTGGCTGACACCGGACGTTATCGACATCCTTATCCAGATCCTGAAAACCATTGTGATCTTGCTGGTGGTGGTGGGTTGTGGTGCCTTCATGAGTTTCGCCGAGCGTCGTCTGCTCGGCTTATGGCAGAACCGTTACGGTCCGAACCGTGTGGGTTGGGGCGGCTCGCTGCAGCTGGCCGCCGACATGATCAAAATGTTCTTTAAAGAGGACTGGGTTCCGCCGTTCACCGATCGCTTCATCTTTACCCTGGCACCCGTGATTGCCTTTGTGTCACTGCTGCTGGCGTTTGCCATTGTGCCGGTTTCACCGACCTGGATGGTGACAGACCTGAACATCGGTTTGTTGTTCTTCCTGATGATGGCAGGTCTGGCCGTTTACGCCGTGCTGTTCGCCGGTTGGTCGAGTAACAACAAATACTCGCTGCTGGGTGCGATGCGTGCGTCGGCGCAAACGCTGAGCTACGAAGTGTTCCTTGGCCTGTCGCTGATGGGTGTGGTGGCGCAAGCCGGTTCGTTCAATATGAACGCCATCGTCGAAAGCCAGACGCATTTGTGGAACATCATTCCGCAGTTCTTTGGCTTTGTGACCTTCTGCATCGCGGGTGTTGCGGTTTGTCACCGTCACCCGTTTGACCAGCCAGAAGCGGAACAGGAACTGGCTGATGGTTACCACATTGAATATGCCGGTATGAAGTTCGGCCTGTTCTTTGTCGGTGAATACGTGGCCATAACCACGGTTTCAGCGCTGATTGTCACGCTGTTCTTCGGTGGCTGGCACGGTCCATTCCTGCCGCCATTCATCTGGTTCGCCCTGAAAACGGCGTTCTTTATGGTGATGTTTATCCTGATTCGTGCTGCGCTGCCGCGTCCACGTTATGACCAGGTGCTGTCGTTCGGCTGGAAAGTATGTCTGCCGTTGACGTTATTGAACCTGCTGGCGACCGCCGCAGTGATTCTGTACAGCGCGCAGTAAGGGGTTTTGAGATGACTTTAAAAGATATTGTCGTTGGCTTCGGCACGACAGTGCGCAGTATCTGGATGATAGGCATGCATGCCTTCGCCAAACGCGAAACCCAGATGTATCCAGAAGAGCCGGTATATCTGCCGCCGCGCTATCGTGGCCGTATTGTGTTGACGCGCGATCCGGACGGCGAAGAGCGCTGCGTTGCCTGTAACCTGTGTGCGGTAGCCTGCCCAGTGGGATGTATCTCACTGCAAAAAGCAGAAACTGTCGATGGTCGTTGGTATCCAGAATTTTTCCGCATCAACTTCTCACGCTGCATTTTCTGCGGTTTGTGTGAAGAGGCTTGCCCAACCACCGCAATCCAGCTGACCCCGGATTTTGAACTGGGTGAATTTAAGCGTCAGGACTTGGTGTATGAGAAGCAAGACTTGCTGATTTCCGGTCCGGGTAAATATCCGGAGTACAACTTCTATCGCATGGCGGGTATGGCGATCGACGGGAAAGAGAAAGGCGAAGCGGAAAACGAAGCCAAGCCAATCGACGTCAAAAGCTTGTTACCTTAAGGAGCCAGGTATGGAATTTGCGTTTTATCTTTGCGGACTGGTGGCGGTGTTGACGACATTGCGCGTCATCACGCACACCAATCCAGTACATGCGCTGCTGTACCTGATTGTTTCACTGCTGTCGATTGCGGGCGTGTTCTTCTCGATGGGAGCTTACTTTGCCGGTGCGCTGGAAATCATCGTCTACGCCGGTGCCATTATGGTGCTGTTCGTGTTCGTGGTGATGATGCTGAACCTGGGCAAAAGCCAGCAGGATCAGGAGCGTGAATGGCTGAAGCCTTCGCTGTGGATTGGACCTGGCATCGTTTCTCTGCTGTTGCTGGCGGTCATGATTTACGCCATCAGCACCGCGCAGGATCAAGGTATTGATGGCACCGTCATTGATGCGAAAGCGGTCGGTATCAGCCTGTTTGGCCCATACGTTCTGGCGGTTGAGCTGGCCTCAATGTTGCTGCTGGCCGGTCTGGTGGTAGCCTTCCATATCGGACGTGAAGAGCGTCAGGGCGAAGTGTTAAGCAATCGCCATGCTGATGCACATGCGAATAAGGAGGATCACGCATGATCCCGTTACAACACGGCCTGATGTTGGCCGCTGTGCTGTTTGTCCTTGGCCTGACCTCACTGGTGCTGCGTCGCAACCTGCTGTTTATGCTGATTGGTCTGGAGATCATGATCAACGCTGCTGCGCTGGCACTGGTTGTCGCGGGCAGTTACTGGGGACAAGCTGACGGCCAGGTCATGTACATTCTTGCCATCAGCCTTGCGGCGGCGGAAGCCAGTATTGGCCTGGCATTGTTGCTGCAGCTCTATCGTCGTCGTCAGACGTTGAACATTGACACAGTGAGCGAGATGCGCGGATGAATCTTCTCTATTTAACCGTATTATTTCCGCTGATTGGCTTTCTGCTATTAGCGTTTTCCCGTGGCCGTTGGTCGGAGAACCTGTCGGCAACGGTAGGAATGGGATCGGTGGGTCTTGCTGCACTGACTACCATTTATGTCGGCTTCGACTTCTTCAGTCACGGCCAGCAGCCGTTCACACAAGCATTGTGGACATGGATGCACGTTGGCACCTTTGATATCAAAGTCAATCTGGTGCTGGATGGCTTGTCATTGACCATGCTTTCCGTTGTCACCGGCGTCGGTTTCTTCATCCACATGTTTGCTTCCTGGTACATGCGTGGCGAAGAGGGCTATTCGCGCTTCTTCGCATACACCAACTTGTTCATCGCGAGCATGGTGGTGCTGGTATTAGCTGACAACCTGATGCTGATGTATCTCGGTTGGGAAGGCGTGGGCTTGTGCTCATACCTGCTGATTGGCTTCTACTACAGCAATCCAGAGAACGGCAAAGCGGCGATGAAAGCGTTCATTATTACCCGTGTGGGTGATGTGTTCCTTGCTTTCGCACTGTTCATTCTCTACAACGAGCTGGGCACGCTGAACTTCCGCGAGCTGGTGGAACTGGCACCGGCGCACTTTGCCGCTGACAACCACATGCTGCAATGGGCAACGCTGATGTTGCTGGGTGGTGCGGTTGGTAAATCTGCACAGCTGCCGCTGCAAACCTGGCTGGCCGATGCGATGGCGGGTCCAACCCCGGTTTCTGCATTGATCCACGCCGCCACCATGGTGACCGCGGGTGTCTACCTGATTGCCCGTTCACACGGCCTGTTCCTGTTAACGCCGGAAGTGCTGCATCTGGTCGGGATTGTCGGTGCGATTACCCTGGTACTGGCGGGTTTTGCGGCACTGGTACAGACCGACATCAAACGCGTGCTGGCTTACTCAACCATGAGTCAGATCGGCTACATGTTCCTCGCGCTTGGCGTGCAGGCATGGGACGCGGCGATTTTCCACTTGATGACGCACGCATTCTTTAAAGCACTGCTGTTCCTTTCTTCGGGTTCGGTCATTCTGGCCTGCCACCACGAGCAGAACATCTTCAAAATGGGCGGCCTGCGTAAGAGCATCCCATTGGTGTATACCTGCTTCCTGGTCGGCGGCGCAGCGCTGGCGGCACTGCCGCTGATCACCGCAGGTTTCTACAGTAAGGATGAAATCCTGTTTGGTGCGCTGGCGAATGGCCACATCAATCTGATGGTGGCGGGTCTGGTCGGTGCATTCCTGACCTCGATCTACACCTTCCGCATGATCTTTATCGTGTTCCACGGTGAAGAGAAAATTCATGCGCACGCGGGCAAAGGCATTACTCACCATCTGCCGCTGATTGTGCTGTTGGTTCTGTCCACCTTTATCGGTGCGATGATCACACCGCCACTGGCGGGCGTGTTGCCTCAGAACGAATTTGGCGAAAGCGGCAAAGTGGCGCTGGAAATCACCTCCGGTGTGGTCGCGATCGTCGGCATCCTGATTGCTGCGGCACTGTGGTTGGGTAAACGTCAGCTGGTGACCAGCATTGCCAACAGCGCGCCGGGCCGTTTCTTTGGCACATGGTGGTTTGCCGCCTGGGGCTTCGACTGGCTGTACGACAAGGTGTTCGTAAAACCTTATCTCGGCATTGCCTGGCTGCTGAAGCGCGATCCGCTGAACTCACTGATGAACTTGCCAGCGCTGATCTCGCGTATGGGTAATAAAGGTCTGGTGGTGAGCGAGAACGGTTACCTGCGCTGGTATGTGGCTTCCATGAGCGTTGGCGCCGTGGTGGTGCTGGCGCTGATGCTGGTGATCTAAAGATTGATGAGCGGGGGCGAAGCGTTTTGTAACGCCCCTGATGAAGAATGTTCAAAATTGTCTGATGCACGAGCCTTATCGGCGCAGCCAGTTTTGTCACCGCCAGCGTGCAGCAACCGGAGCGTACTTGAGTACGTGAGAATTGCGAGCACTGCCGGGGACAAAAACGGCAAGCAAGATAGCTCGAACAGAGACGAATAATAGGGAAGTATGCCGTGTTATTACCTTGGCTAATAATCATACCCTTTGTTGGGGGCTTACTCTGCTGGCTAGCAGAACGCCTCGGTGCGAAAGTACCACGCTGGATCGCCATGATCACCATGGGCCTGACGCTGGCGCTTGGCCTGCAGCTTTGGTTGCAGGGAGGCTATTCATTAACGCAGGCTGCTGGGATCCCGCAGTGGCAGTCAACCTTCTCGGTGCCATGGATTCCTCGCTTCGGCATTAACTTCCATCTGGCTATCGACGGTCTTTCACTGCTGATGGTGGTACTGACCGGTCTGCTCGGCTTGATGGCGGTACTCTGTTCCTGGAACGAAATTGAGAAGTATCAGGGCTTCTTCCACCTCAACCTGATGTGGATCCTCGGTGGCGTGATTGGCGTGTTCCTCTCCATCGACATGTTCCTGTTCTTCTTCTTCTGGGAAATGATGCTGGTGCCGATGTACTTCCTCATCGCGCTCTGGGGTCACAAAGCCTCTGACGGTAAAACCCGTATCTCGGCGGCGACCAAATTCTTCATCTATACCCAGGCGTCTGGTCTGGTGATGTTGATTGCGATTCTGGCGCTGGTGTTTGTGCACTACAACGCCACTGGCGTCTGGACGTTCAGCTACGAAGAGCTACTGAAAACGCCAATGTCGCATACGGTTGAATATCTGCTGATGCTGGGCTTCTTCATCGCCTTCGCCGTAAAAATGCCGGTGGTGCCACTGCACGGTTGGTTACCGGATGCACACAGCCAGGCACCGACGGCGGGTTCCGTTGACCTCGCCGGTATTTTGCTGAAAACAGCCGCCTACGGTTTGCTGCGCTTCAGCCTGCCACTGTTCCCGAACGCTTCGGCAGAGTTTGCACCGATTGCCATGTGGCTCGGTATCATCGGTATCTTCTACGGTGCCTGGATGGCGTTCTCTCAGACCGATATCAAGCGCCTGATTGCTTACACGTCCGTTTCGCACATGGGCTTCGTCCTGATTGCTATCTACACTGGCAGCCAGTTGGCGTTCCAGGGCGCGGTTATCCAGATGATTGCTCACGGCCTGTCCGCCGCAGCACTGTTCATCTTGTGTGGCCAGTTGTATGAGCGTCTGCACACGCGTGACTTGCGTCAGATGGGCGGTTTGTGGGGACGTATCAAATGGATTCCAGGCCTGTCACTGTTCTTCGCGGTCGCCAACCTGGGTATGCCGGGCACCGGTAACTTTGTCGGTGAATTCATGATTCTGACCGGTAGCTTCCAGGTGGTCCCGGTCATTATCGTGATTGCGACCTTTGGTCTGGTGTTCGCTTCGGTTTACTCACTGATCATGATGCAGCGCGCTTACTACGGTGAGGCGAAGTCAAAAGATCCGCTGCCGGGCATGTCACCGCGTGAATTCATGACTATCGGGGTGCTGGTGGTGCTGCTGGTTCTGCTGGGTATCTATCCACAGCCGATCCTCGACACATCCCATGCTGCGATGAGCAATATTCAGCAGTGGTTTACCGCTTCAATTTCAACTACAAGGCCGTAATTCGCCATGACAATAACTCCTCAACATCTGATTGCGTTACTGCCGCTGTTGATCGTCGGATTGACGGTGGTGGTGGTGATGCTGTCCATTGCGTGGCGACGCAACCACTTTGTTAATGCCACGCTGACTGTAATTGGTCTTAACCTGGCGCTGTTTTCACTGTGGTTTGTAGGTCACGTAGGTGCTATGGATGTCACGCCGCTGCTGCGCGTTGACGGCTATTCGATGTTCTACACCGCGCTGGTGCTGCTCGCCAGTCTGGCTACCTGCACCTTTGCTTATCCGTGGTTGGCCGGTTTCCCGGACAACAAAGATGAGTTCTATCTGTTGGTGCTGATCGCCGCTCTGGGTGGCATCGTGCTGGCCAGTGCAAATCATCTGGCGGCGCTGTTCATTGGTATCGAACTGCTCTCCTTGCCGCTGTTTGGTTTGATTGGTTATGCCTTCCGCCAGAAACGCTCACTGGAAGCCGCGCTGAAATACATGATTCTTTCAGCGGCTGCGTCCTCGTTCCTGATCTTCGGTATTGCCTTGATTTATGCCGACTCTGGTAGCCTGAGCTTTGTGCAGTTAGGCAAGAGTCTGAATGACAGCATGATTCAACAGCCGCTGCTGCTGGTTGGCTTGGGCATGATGATTATTGGCCTCGGCTTTAAATTGTCACTGGTGCCGTTCCACCTGTGGACGCCGGATGTGTATCAGGGTGCGCCTGCACCTGTCTCCACCTTCCTGGCGACCGCCAGTAAAATCGCTATCTTCGGTGTGGTGATGCGTCTGTTCCTGTACGCGCCAGTGACTGACAGCGAAGCGGTGCGCACAGTGCTCGGGGTTATCGCCTTTGTATCGATTCTGTTCGGTAACCTGATGGCGATTTCGCAAAGCAATATCAAGCGTCTGCTCGGCTACTCCTCAATCGCCCACTTGGGTTATCTGCTGGTGGCATTGATTGCGGTGAAAACTCATCAACTGTCGCTGGAAACTGCCGGTGTTTACCTGGCGGGTTACCTGTTCAGCAGCCTCGGCGCGTTCGGTGTCGTGAGCCTGATGTCCAGTCCGTACCGTGGTCCGGATGCTGACACGCTTTACTCCTACCGTGGTCTGTTCTGGCACCGTCCGATCCTGTCAGCGGTGATGACCGTGATGATGCTGTCGCTGGCGGGTATCCCGATGACGCTCGGCTTCATTGGTAAGTTCTATGTGATTGCTTCCGGTGTGAATGGGCATCTGTGGTGGCTGACTGCGGCAGTCGTCGCGGGCAGTGCGATTGGACTTTACTACTACCTGCGCGTCACGGTGAGCCTGTACCTCAGCCCTCCAGAGATGCACACCCGTGACCGCGATACGCCAGCCAACTGGGCCTTTACCGCCGGAGGTGTGGTGGTGCTGATCTCCGCGATTCTGGTGTTGCTGCTGGGTGTCTATCCGCAGCCGCTTATTTCGCTGGTGCAGATGGCACAGCCACTGATGTGATTTGACGTCACGAAGAGAGAATCAGGCCCCCGGGCCTGATTTTTTTTGCCTGTCGAATACGAAAGGACCGCTCATTGTCGTTGTAGGGTCGCCATTTATGGCGTAAATCCGCTAAGTTAAGCATTAATTTGCATATGTATGCAGGTGCGCATGAATGCGCACCCTACGTAAAACGCGCCAATCCATTGTAGGTCGCCATTTATGGCGACCAAGAGGCCTGCGAGCAACCTGTATCAGTTCGAAGGCCACATCCTGGACTCCACCGAATTAACTGCCAGATTTGTCGGCCCGCTTACAGCTCGAAAGCTGCGCACTGTGTTAATCTCGTGAGATCACTTTTTTCGCTCAGACAAGGAAGCACCATGGAAATGCAATGGCTTGATTGCCACCACAGTGAACTCAGCGCACAGCAGTTATATACCTTGCTATCGCTGCGCAATCATGTGTTTATCGTCGAACAAAATTGCCCGTATCAAGACATTGATGGGCAGGATCTTACCGCAGATAACCGCCATGTCCTGGGTTTTCTTGACGGTAAACTGATGGCCTATGCGCGCGTGTTAACCCCGGTAGAAGAAACGGCTCCGGTGATCATTGGCCGGGTGATTGTGTCGGAAGAGGCGCGTGGATTGAAGCTCGGCTATCGCCTGATGGAGAAGGCACTGGAGAGTTGTGAACAGCACTGGCCGCAGCGTGGCATCTATCTGTCCGCGCAGGCACATCTGGAAGGTTTCTACGGCCGACTCGGTTTCAAAGCGGTGGGGGACGTCTATATGGAAGACAACATCCCACACATTGGTATGCAAAAACAATAACGGCGAGGATTGCTCCTCGCCGTGGTTATCAGCCCGGCGTCATCTGTCGATCGTCGGTGTATTTACGCTGATCGGGCGGTGGCGGGAAGTACTGATACAGCCAGGTTTCACTGAGCGTCTCGTCTTTGGTGCGCAAGAACAGACGCATATCAACCGGCTTGGTTGAGTCACTGTTTGGATACCAGTCAAACAGGATGCGGTACCCGTCGATTGGCTCAACGTAGAGAATCTCTACCTGTTTGATGGTGCCAGAATTGACCGTGATCACTGGCTCAATGCCCTTCGGCGCAGCGGCTTTCAGATCGCCACCCACGAAGTCGATGGCAAAGCGACGGCTCCACTGGTCAGGGAAGTGTTCTCCCGGCGCCCAACCTTCTGGGAATCCACCAATACCGGTACGCGTTGCATCCACGCGCGCCAGACCACTGCGTACGGGCGGTAACTGGCTCCAGTAGAGCTTGTACTGGAAGTTGAATTCACTACCCGCTTTCACCGGCTCGGTGGGCTGCCAGAAGCACACCACGTTATCCAGCGTTTCACCGGTGGTCGGGATCTCCATCAGGTTAATGGCACCTTTGCCCCATTTGCCAATCGGCTCGACCCACAGGCTTGGACGTTTGTCGTACCAGCCGATCACGTCCTGATAGTCTTTGAAATCATGATTCAGCTGCAACAGGCCGAAACCACGCGGGTTTTCATCCTGATAGGCGTTGAACTGTAAACGCTGAGGATTATTCAATGGACGGGCAATCCATTCACCTTTGCCAGTCCACATCGCCAGACGATCGGAATCGTGGATTTGTGGGTGGTAAGTGTTGCACATGCGACGCTCATTGGTGCCACAGCTGAACATACTGGTCATTGGCGCGATGCCAAGCTGACGAATCTCGTTACGCGCGAACAGGTGGTTTTCCACCTCCATCACCACACGTTTCTCTTCGCAGTGGATGGTGAACTTGTACGCACCGGTGACGCTGGCACCATCCAGCAGGGCGTAGACCACAAAAGTGGTGTCCTCGGCTTTTGGCGTTTCAAACCAGAAGGCGGTGAAGTCTGGGAACTCTTCATGGCCATTACTGAAGGTGTTGACCGCCACGCCGCGCGCAGACAATCCATACTGATAGGTTTCATCCACGGCACGGAAGTAGCTGGCACCGAGGAATGACACGATATCGCGGCGTGCCAGTTCAGGTTTTTTGAACGCACGGAAACCCGCAAAGCCCAAATCGGTTTTACCGACTAACTGCTGCGTATCCACATTGGCATTGTGATAGTTAAACAGTTCCGGACGGAAGTGAATTTCGCGTGCTTCGCGGCTGTCCGCATCTACAGAGAACATGCGAATACGGCGTTTAAAGCCCATTCCCACGTGGAAGAACTGCACGTCCAACTCACGATCGGCAATGTTGTTCCACAGCGAGTGGTTCGCATCGTACTGAATTTCGTTGTAGGCCTGGGGTGTCAAATTGGCCAGCGTGTCGGGTAGGGGGCCGGGTGCGCCGCCCCAGGGCTGTTTCGCCAGTGCGGAGGCTTTCTTTTTCAGTGAGTCGAAATCGAAGCGCACTGCGGTACCGTCGGCGATACCATCATCGGCCCAGGCGGACTGCGCAAACAGCGAGGAGAGCCCGGTCATGCCGCTGACGGCAGAGAGGGCCATGGACGCTTTCATAAATTTTCTACGATTCATGCCGGAAATCTAATCCTTAGCTGCTCTGGTGTGTTAAGACTTTCGTAAGACGCTAGGCGTCAGGCTACAGGGGGTTACGACAGTCGCGAAATTAAAAAATTCAGTCTGACGAAAATTTATCAGATTAATCAAATAAGCGAAGCAGATTTCTCGTCGCCACGCCTGGCTTAACATAACTTTGCACTGAGTCAGTTAAAACCAGGTGCATTCCTGGTCTACGTTGCCCAGCAAGGTGCGAATTAATGACTATAGTTAAACAACGATAAGTTATGAACATGGAGGAAGTACAACGTGTCATCTTCAGACCAATTTGAAACTCGCCTTGATGACGATCTGGCTCTGCTGACGGAAACGCTGGAAGAAGTGCTGAAATCGTCTGGGGATCCTGCCGATCAAAAGTACATCGAGCTCAAACTGAAAGCAGAACAGGCGCTGGAAGACGTGAAAAACCGTGTCAGTCAGGCGTCCGACAGTTATTACTATCGTGCCAAAAAAGCCGCCTATCGCGCTGATGAATATGTGCATGACAAACCCTGGCAGGGTATCGGCATCGGTGCCGCTGCGGGCCTGTTTGTCGGTTTACTGCTGGCGCGACGTTAATCCGCAAGGGCGCGGGATTCAGCGCGCCCGATTCCTCTCTTTTCTGCCGCTTTGACGCCCATTTGTTTCAAATCTTTGTTTCGCAACCTTTGCGATTGTGTTGCGCCTGCGTGCTTTCTACAGTAATGCGACAGGGATAAGGAGAATACAACGTGATACGTGTCGAAATGCTCTCAACGGGCGATGAAGTGTTACACGGGCAGATAGTCGATACCAATGCGGCCTGGCTGGCGGATGTGCTGTTCCAGAACGGTTTGCCGATGACCAGCCGTAGCACGGTGGGTGATGCCATGTCTTCATTGGTAGATGCGCTACAGAGCCGCAGCCAAATCGCCGATGTGCTGATCGTTAATGGCGGCCTCGGGCCAACCAGTGACGATCTCAGTGCGTTGGCGGCCGCCACCGCTTGTGGGACTGAACTGGTGATTCAGCAGGCGTGGCTGGAAAAAATGGAAGCCTGGTTCGCCAGCCGTGGCCGTGTGATGGCGCCCAGCAATCGCAAGCAGGCCGAAATTCCTGCCAATGCCGAGCTGATTGATAACCCGGTCGGCACCGCATGCGGCTTTGCATTGCAACTCAATCGCTGCTGGATTTTCTTCACACCGGGCGTACCCTCTGAATTCAAAGTGATGGTTGAGCAGGAGATCATTCCACGCCTGAAAGCGCGTTTTGATTTGCCCGAGCCGCCGCTATGCTTGCGTCTGACGACCTTTGGCCGTGGCGAAAGTGATATCGCTGCAGAGCTTGAACCCTTGCCGCTGCCAGAAGGCGTGGTGATGGGCTATCGCTCCTCGATGCCGATCATCGAAATCAAACTCACCGGTCCAGCCAGCCAGCGCGTGGCGATGGAGCAGGCGTGGCAGCAAGTGAAACTGTTGCTGGCAGAATGCACGATTTTTCATGGCACTGAAGGGTTACCTGCGTTGTTAGCCCGAGAACTGCAAGAACGGGGTTTCCGCCTGGCACTAAGCGAACAATATACCGCTGGATTGCTGAACTGGCAGCTGGCGTCAGCTCAGGTGCCGCTCAGTGCCGCTGAGATTTTGCCGCCGCAGGCGGAGACGCTGGAAGCGCAAGTTGAACGCACAAAAGAGTTAGCCGCGCATCATGGCACCGTATTGGCGCTTTCTGTGGGAAATCTGGAAGAGGGCGAAGTGTCTGTCGCGCTGCATACGCCAGAAGCCAGCTGGGGCCAACGCGTCAAGTTCACTCACGGACGTCATAACGTGGAAACGCGACAGAAGGTAGTGGCAATGATGGCAATGAACATGCTGCGACGCTGGTTGCACGGTAGCGAAGTCAGTACCGGGCATGGCTGGATTGATGTGTTAGAGACGGTGAAGTTGTAAACCTGTCCGGTGCGCACAACTGTGGCCAGGTATCTTGATGCAACCCGGTGCGCATAAATGCGCATTCTACGATGTAGGGTCGCCATTAATGGCGACCTGGGTCATCACAATTCTATTTCAATCTCCCCTTTAGCGCGGCAACAGCAGGGCAAAATTTCGCCCTGTTGAATAAACGCCAACGGGGTTTCCGCGTAAGCCACTTCGCCTTTCAGCAAGCGCATGCGGCAGGAGCCACAGTAGCCTTCACGACACTGAAACTCCACGCACACATTATGCGCTTCAAGCGTGGTCAGCAGATTGGGATGATCTTCTGCGCACTCCAGCCGGGAGCCGGAACTGCGCAGAATAACAACAGAACGGCTCATGCTTACAGCTGGAAGTCGTTGAAGTCGTCTTCGCCCACTTCAGCATCAATCTGGCCAACCAGGTAAGAACTCACTTCAACTTCCTGCGGCGCAACCTGCACGTTGTCGGAAACCAGCCAGGAGTTGATCCATGGAATCGGGTTTGAGCGAGTCTGGAACGGCAGGTCAAGACCGACCGCCTGCATACGGATATTGGTGATGTACTCGATATACTGGCACAGAATGTCTTTGTTCAGACCAATCATCGAGCCGCCGCTGAACAGATAATCTGCCCACTCTTTTTCTTGCTCGGCGGCCTTCTTGAACAGGTCAAAACACTCGTCACGACATTCGGCGGCGATCTCTTTCATTTCTGGATCGTCTTCACCGGTTCGCAGCAGGTTCAGCATGTGCTGAGTGCCGGTCAGGTGCAGTGCCTCGTCGCGTGCGATCAGCTTGATGATCTTCGCGTTACCTTCCATCAGCTCGCGCTCGGCGAAAGCAAATGAACAGGCGAAGCTGACGTAGAAGCGAATCGCTTCCAGTGCGTTCACGCTCATCAGGCAGATATACAGCTGCTTTTTCAAGGCACGCAGATTAACAGTGACGGTTTTGCCGGCCACTTGATGCGTGCCTTCGCCCAGCAGATGCCAGTAGCTGGTCATCTCGATCAGGTCGTCGTAGTACTTCGAGATATCCTGCGCACGCGCCAGAATCTGCTCGTTGGTGACGATATCGTCAAATACCAGTGAAGGATCGTTGACGATGTTACGAATGATATGGGTGTAAGAACGCGAGTGGATGGTTTCAGAAAACGCCCAAGTCTCTATCCAGGTTTCCAGTTCTGGAATCGAAATCAGCGGCAGCAGCGCCACGTTAGGGCTACGGCCCTGAATCGAATCCAGCAGCGTCTGATATTTCAGGTTGCTGATAAAGATATGTTTCTCGTGATCCGGCAGCGCCTGATAATCGATACGATCGCGTGAAACGTCAACTTCTTCTGGACGCCAGAAGAAGGAGAGCTGCTTTTCGATCAGCTTTTCAAAGATGTCATATTTCTGCTGGTCGAAACGCGCAACGTTTACTGACTGGCCGAAGAACATCGGTTCTAACAACTGGTCATTTTTGTTCTGCGAAAATGTGGTGTAAGCCATGACTAAGTCCAAAAGTAAGAGGGGCCGACGTGTGTCGGCCCTGACATGATAGGGCGTTTGCCGGATTAGATCTTACAGGCGCCGCTTTCGCAGCCATCATCCTGAATGGATGGGGCCAGATCGTCCTGCGCATCTTCCGCACCGTCACGGGTGTTTTGGTAATACAGGGTTTTCACGCCAAACTTATACGCGGTCAACAGATCTTTCAGCAGTTGTTTCATTGGCACTTTGCCATTGGCGAAACGGCTTGGATCGTAGTTGGTGTTTGACGAAATAGCCTGATCGATAAACTTCTGCATGACGCCAACCAGTTGCAGGTAACCGTCGTTAGAAGGCATTTCCCACAGCAGTTCGTACTGATCTTTCAGACGCTCATACTCTGGCACCACCTGACGCAGAATGCCGTCTTTCGAGGCTTTAATGCTGATGTGGCCGCGCGGCGGTTCAATACCGTTGGTAGCGTTTGAAATCTGCGAAGAGGTTTCAGACGGCATCAGGGCAGAGAGCGTGGAGTTACGCAGGCCGTGAGTGGTGATCGACTCACGCAGTGCTTCCCAGTCGAGATGCAGCGGCTCGTTGCATACCGCATCGAGGTCCTTTTTATAGGTATCGATCGGCAGAATGCCCTGTGAGTAGGTGGTCTCTTTGAACCACGTGCAGGCACCTTGCTCTTTCGCTAACTCGTTCGAGGCTTTCAGCAGGTAATACTGAATCGCTTCGAAGGTTTTGTGCGTCAGGTTGTTGGCGCTGCCATCAGAGTAACGCACGCCATTCTTCGCCAGATAGTAAGCGTAGTTAATGACGCCAATACCCAGCGTACGACGGCCCATTGCGCCGCGTTTTGCCGCCGGGATGGGGTAGTCCTGGTAATCCAGCAGGGCATCCAGCGCACGTACCGCAAGGGTAGCCAGCTCTTCCAGATCGTCGAGGCTATCAATTGCACCAAGGTTAAACGCAGACAGCGTACACAGGGCAATCTCACCGCTTTCGTCATTCACGTCATTCAGCGGTTTAGTCGGCAACGCGATTTCCAGGCACAGGTTGGACTGGCGAACAGGCGCGATAGCCGGATCAAACGGGCTGTGAGTGTTGCAGTGATCGACGTTCTGGATATAGATACGGCCAGTTGAAGCACGTTCCTGCATCATCAGTGAGAACAGCTCAACCGCTTTGACGCGCTGTTTACGGATGCTGTCGTCTTTCTCATATTTGGTGTACAGACGTTCAAACTCGTCCTGGTCGGCGAAGAACGCATCGTACAGACCCGGCACGTCAGACGGGCTGAACAGCGTGATGTCTTCACCTTTCAGCAGACGTGTGTACATCAACTTGTTGATCTGTACGCCGTAATCCATATGACGCACGCGGTTGCCTTCAACACCACGGTTGTTTTTCAGTACCAGCAGGCTTTCGACTTCCAGATGCCACATGGGGTAGAACAGAGTCGCCGCACCGCCACGCACGCCGCCTTGTGAGCACGACTTCACCGCCGTCTGGAAATGCTTATAGAACGGGATACAGCCGGTGTGGAAAGCTTCACCGCCACGAATCGGGCTGCCCAGCGCACGAATGCGACCGGCATTGATGCCGATACCGGCGCGCTGAGAAACGTATTTCACGATAGCGCTGGAGGTGGCGTTGATAGAATCCAGGCTGTCACCACACTCGATCAGGACGCAAGAGCTGAACTGACGGGTTGGTGTACGCACGCCGGACATGATTGGCGTTGGCAATGAGATCTTGAAGGTAGAAACGGCATCATAGAAACGACGCACGTAATCCATACGCGTTTCACGCGGGTAACCAGAGAACAGGCAAGCCGCGACCAAAATATACAGGAACTGCGCGCTCTCGTAGATTTCGCCGCTGACACGGTTCTGTGCCAGGTATTTCCCTTCCAGCTGTTTTACCGCCGCGTATGAGAAGTTCATATCGCGCCAGTGGTCGAGGAACTCGTCCATCTGCGCGAACTCTTCAACGCTGTAATCTTCCAGCAGATGGCGATCGTATTTGCCCATCTCAACCATTTTCACCACCTGGTCATACAGCTTTGGCGGCTCAAACTGGCCGTAGGCTTTTTTACGCAGGTGGAAGATGGCAAGACGTGCAGCCAGATACTGGTAATCCGGGGCATCACGGGAGATCAGGTCTGCAGCCGCTTTGATGATGGTCTCGTGGATATCCGAAGTACGGATACCATCGTAAAACTGAATGTGGGAGCGCAGCTCAACCTGAGACACGGAGACATTGTTCAGCCCTTCAGCTGCCCAATCCAGTACTCGGTGAATCTTATCGAGATCAATGCGTTCCTGACGGCCATCGCGTTTAGTAACGAGCAGACTTTGGTTCATGTCGCGTGTTTACCTGTCCATGAAATACATAGTTATCCCCCATCTATTCACAAGGTCTATGCACAAGCCGCTCGTTGTGAGTAAGCCTGTGGATAAACACTATATATAGGGGGTGCGGGAAGTTTGAACAACAATATGGTGAGTATTCTAGTCAGCATTCTGATCATCACAAGAGTTGATTTTCGCGAAAAAATCCGTCCTGGGGGGTAGCGAAAATCCTGGATCCCCATCCCACAAGGGCTGCAACTGGTGTCAACTGCAAAGCAGTTTTTTTTCATAATTTGATCGAGCGCGTGTTTATTGCTCAACCTTGTCCGTTCCGGATTTTTCTGAGGTCAAAAAAGCCCTGACAAGGCCGCCAGTAGCGAACTTATCTAAAATGACTTATGAATTTTTTGTGACCTAAGCAGCCTACAAAAAAGGCTGGTACGCGTCTAAAAGGAAATTGATCTGGATAGCCGTAAGATTACAAACCCGGTGCTTTCCACATTGAGGTGGTTAACCCACTGTCCACCAAGGTCAGTTGGTCCGCGTAGACCTGTTGCCAACGCGTCTTTTGCTGCTGGTAGAGTTGATGGTGTTGTGGATTAGGCTCGAATTCACGCTCCCACCGTACCAGTGCTTGCCCTGACTCCTGCAAGCTGTCGTAAACGCCAGCCGCCACGCCAGCCGCTATCGCACATCCCAGGGCTGTTGCTTCTTTGACCTGCGGTACTTTCACCGTCAATCCGGTGACATCACTCAGTATCTGACTCCACAGTTTTCCCTTGGCCCCGCCACCGGCAAACACCAGTTGTGAGGTGCGCATGCCGGAAAACGCTGCCACTTGATCAAGATTACACGCAGAGACGATGGCAGCGTTCTCCTGCAGGGCGCGGAATAACGTTTGTTTATTACAGCGTTCGGGATCGATGGAGAGGTTAATAAATGAAGGAGCGGCGTGATACCACTTATTGAAATGCATGGCATCGGAGAACACCGGCATCACACCCCATGAACCGGCAGGCACGCGTGCGGCCATCTCTTCTAACAGGCTGTAACAATCAACACCCAAGCGTTCTGCGAGCAATTTCTCTTCACCGCAAAAGGCATCGCGGAACCAGCGCATGGTTAGCCCGGTGAAAAAACTGATGGCTTCCGCCTGCGCCATGCCGGGGATCACATGTGGATTCACGCGGATGTTCATCTCAGGGTCAACCTGCGGTTGGGGCAAATTCACCACCTGCTGCCAGAAGGTGCCTCCCAGTACGGCGGTCTCACCCGCATTCACCACGCCTAACCCGAGCGTACCCAACTGCACATCACCGCCGCCCATGCCGACTGCTGTGCCTTTCTCCAGCCCACATTGACGCGCGGCTTCGGCAGTAACTTCTCCTAACTTGGTACCGGTTTCGGCGACCGGGGACAGGATATCGCCACGCAATCCCGCCATCTCCAGCAGGTCAGGTCGCCATTGCCGAGTGTGTAAATCCAGCAGGCCGGTGGTGCCCGCATTGGACGGATCCACTGCCAGTTCACCGCTGAGACACTTCGCCAGCCAGTCACTGATCATGGTTAAGGTGGCGGCCTGGCGATAAATGTCAGGGCGATGGTGCGCCAACCACAGTAGGCGGGGCATTGCGCCTAAAGCCAGAGTTTGTCCCGAGCACTGGTAGATTTCACGCTCAAACTCGCCGTGATGAATCTCCTTCAGCTCACTTACTTCACGGCTGGCGCGTGCGTCCACGTTAGCGCAGGCCCAAATCGCTTCGCCTGCTTTGTTGTAAAGCACAATGCCTTCGCGCATCGAGCAGCATGCCACACTGCGAATCGCGCTGGCAGGCAGTTGAGACTGTTGCAGCGCCTGGCGGATGCACTGACAGGCAAGTTGCCAGTTGTGGCTAAGGTCAAACTCCATCGAGCCCGGCACATCGGGCAGGGCGAGATGCCGCCATTCCGCTTGCGCCACGGCGACCTGCTCTCCTTGCAGATTGAAAATCACCGCGCGAATACTGCCGGTGCCAGCGTCGAGCGCCATTAAATGCGGGGCGTGTGTCATCACGAAACTCCTGTCAATACGGAACGAGTGCTCCACGCCGACGGCCCAACGGGTGTTACTGCAAAGATAGCTGTGTGAGTGGGTTTTCACCTCCAGATGAAGGGGTTAGCCAAGGGATGAAAGTGCGAACTGTGATCGCTGCAAGAGTTTTATTCAACCAGCCTGGCCAGGATTGCCACTCTGCGAATGACGATGAAAGGAACGAACTGATGGAAGTGACGCTGGTCGAAATCAACGTAAAACCCGACTGTATCGACGAATTTCTGCGAGTTTTCGAGCTGAATCATTTAGGGGCATTGCAGGAACCGGGTAATCTCCGTTTTGACGTGTTACAGGACAGCAGTGTACCCACGCGCTTCTTTATTTATGAAGCTTACGCCGATGAAGCCGCAGTGTTGGCACACAAAAAAACGCCGCACTACCTGGCTTGCGTCGAGGCACTAGAGGCGTTGATGAGCGAACCGAGAAAGAAAACCGCGTTTAAGGGGATTTTCCCACAAGCTTAGGGATTAACGTCCTGAACCTGAACCTGAACCTGAACCTGAACCTGAAGTATAGACCTGCTGGGTGCGGCTTTAGGCCGTTCATAAAAGCCATGATCAACTCTAAGGGCCAGTCACCCCCCGCCCGAAGAGCAAAGCGTCCGCCGCCGGGATGCGGCGGCCGATCTGCATGGATGCATGATTCCTTTGCGATCGGGCGGGGGGTGACTGGCCAACTCACCGATCCCACAGCGGCAACGTGCCAATCCCACCGCACCCGCGCAAAAACTCAATCCTGGCGATGCGTATGCACCATATAATTCACATCCACGCCACGCCCCAGACGGAACTGATTGGTCAGCGGATTGTAGTGCAGGCCAATCATACCCATCTCACGCAATGGCGTTTCATCGACCCAGTTCAGCAGTTCAGCCGGACGGATGAACTTCTTAACATCATGCGTCCCACGCGGCACCATACGCATCACGTATTCGGCTCCGAACACCGCCAGCAGCCAGGCCTTTGGATTGCGGTTAATCGTCGAGAAAAACACTTCGCCGCCGGGTTTCACTAACTGCGCGCAAGCCAGCACCACCGAACGCGGATCGGGCACGTGCTCCAGCATCTCCATGCAGGTCACCACGTCATACTGCCCGGCATGGCTGGCGGCGTGGTCCTCCACGGTTTGCTGCACATAATTGACGCTGACGCCGCTCTCCAGCGCATGTAAACGCGCCACTTCCAACGGCTCTGCACCCATATCCAGTCCAGTCACATTGGCACCTTCACGCGCCATACTTTCAGCCAGGATGCCGCCGCCGCAACCCACATCCAACACCTTCTTACCAAACAAGCCATTGCTGTGCTGAGCAATCCAGCCAAGACGCAGGGGATTGATACGGTGTAACGGCTTAAATTCACCCTCTAAATCCCACCAGCGTGATGCCACCGCTTCAAACTTAGCGATCTCAGCGTGGTCGACGTTCTGGCGGCTTTCCTGCGGTTGTTCACTCATTGAATCAAGACTCCTGACAAAATATTCCCTCAGTATAAACGCTTAAGTCTCGCCAGCGCATCTCTCACCTGAAAGGAAAAGCGGGATTAAACCCTGCTTAACGTTCACCGTGGGCAAGCAATGTGATATAGTTTCGCACCATTAAAATCCGGGATTATGTAGAGGGATAGCGGCTCCATGAGCGACCTTGCGAGAGAAATTACACCGGTCAATATCGAAGAAGAGTTAAAAAACTCTTACCTCGATTACGCCATGTCGGTCATCGTTGGCCGAGCCTTACCCGATGTGCGTGATGGCCTGAAGCCGGTGCACCGCCGTGTGCTGTTTGCCATGAGCGAACTCGGTAACGACTGGAACAAACCTTATAAGAAATCGGCCCGTGTGGTCGGTGACGTAATCGGTAAATATCACCCACATGGTGATTCCGCTGTTTACGAAAGTATCGTTCGTATGGCCCAGCCGTTCTCCCTGCGCTACATGCTGGTAGATGGTCAGGGTAACTTCGGTTCTGTCGACGGCGACTCCGCTGCAGCGATGCGTTATACCGAAGTGCGTATGGCGAAAATTTCCTCAGAGCTGCTGGCTGACCTGGAAAAAGAAACCGTCGATTTCGTACCGAACTATGACGGCACTGAGCAGATCCCTGAAGTTCTGCCGACCAAAATTCCTAACCTGCTGGTAAACGGTTCGTCCGGTATCGCCGTAGGTATGGCGACCAATATTCCGCCGCACAACTTAACGGAAGTGATCAACGGCTGTCTGGCGTTCATCGAAGATGAAGAGATCACCGTTGAAGGTCTGATGGAACACATCACCGGCCCGGACTTCCCAACCGCAGCGTTCATCAATGGTCGTCGTGGTATTGAGGAAGCTTATCGCACGGGTCGCGGCAAGATTTACATCCGCGCGCGCGGTGAGATCGAGACCGACGCCAAGACCGGCCGCGAAACCATCATCGTCAATGAAATTCCATATCAGGTGAACAAAGCGCGCCTGATCGAGAAAATTGCCGAGCTGGTAAAAGAAAAACGCGTTGAAGGCATCAGCGGTCTGCGTGATGAATCCGATAAAGACGGTATGCGTATCGTTATCGAGATCAAACGCGACGCGGTGGGCGAAGTGGTACTGAACAACCTCTACTCGCTGACGCAGTTGCAGGTCTCATTCGGCATCAACATGGTTGCTCTGCATCAGGGCCAGCCGAAGATCATGACGCTGAAAGGCATCATCGAAGCCTTCGTGCGCCATCGCCGTGAAGTGGTGACGCGCCGTACCATCTTCGAGCTGCGTAAAGCACGTGACCGTGCACACATCCTTGAAGGTCTGGCGATTGCGCTGGCTAACATCGACCCGATCATCGAACTGATTCGTCGTGCACCAACCCCAGCCGAAGCGAAAGCGGGCCTGTTGGCGCAGTCATGGGATCTCGGTAATGTTGCCGCCATGCTGGAACGTGCCGGTGATGATGCCGCCCGTCCTGAGTGGCTGGAAGCGCAGTTCGGTATTCGCGACGGTCAGTACTATCTGACTGAACAGCAAGCCCAGGCGATTCTGGATCTGCGTCTGCAGAAACTGACCGGCCTTGAGCATGAAAAACTGCTCGACGAATACAAAGAGTTGCTGGACCAGATCGCAGAATTGATCCACATCCTGCAGAGCGCTGAGCGTTTGATGGAAGTGATCCGCGAAGAGCTGGTGGCAATGCGCGATCAGTTTGGTGATGCACGTCGTACCGAAATCACCGCGAACAGCGCTGACATCAACATCGAAGACCTGATCAATCAGGAAGACGTTGTGGTCACCTTGTCGCATCAAGGGTATGTCAAATACCAACCGCTGACCGACTATGAAGCTCAGCGTCGTGGTGGCAAAGGCAAATCTGCTGCGCGTATTAAAGAAGAAGACTTTATTGACCGTCTGCTGGTGGCCAACACCCATGACACCATTCTGTGCTTCTCTAGCCGTGGCCGCCTGTACTGGATGAAAGTCTATCAGCTGCCAGAAGCGAGCCGTGGAGCGCGTGGTCGTCCAATCGTCAACCTGCTGCCGCTGGAAGCCAACGAACGTATCACCGCCATTCTGCCAGTGCGTGAATACACCGAAGGCTTCAACATCTTTATGGCGACCGCGGATGGTACCGTGAAGAAAACGGCCCTGCAGGAGTTCAGCCGTCCACGTAGCGCCGGTATCATCGCTATCAATCTGCGTGAAGATGATGAGCTGATCGGCGTTGCGCTGACCAACGGTAGCGACGAAGCGATGCTGTTCTCTGCCGCGGGTAAAGTGGTGCGCTTTGCTGAGACCGCTGTTCGCGCCATGGGACGTTCCGCATCCGGTGTGCGTGGTATTAAGCTGGCTGAAAATGACAAAGTGGTGTCGTTGATTGTGCCGCGTGAAGAGGGCGCTATCCTCACCGTGACGCAAAACGGTTACGGTAAGCGTACCGCTAACAGCGAGTACCCAACCAAATCACGTGCCACTCAGGGTGTGATCTCAATTAAAGTCACCGAACGTAACGGGCCAGTGATTGGTGCGGTACAGGTGGTGGATGGCGATCAGATCATGATGATCACCGATGCTGGCACACTGGTGCGTACACGCGTGTCCGAAGTCAGCGTGGTGGGTCGTAACACGCAAGGTGTGATCCTGATCCGCACCGCAGAAGACGAAAATGTTGTCGGTCTGCAGCGTGTTGCTGAGCCGGTGGAAGAGGAAGAACTCGACGCCATCGACGGCAGCGTAGCGGAAGGTGAAGATGACATCGCTCCAGAAGTGGATAGCGATGACGTGCCGGAAGCGGACGACGAAGAGTAATCCATCTCCTGGATTATTTAACGGCAGGTCAGGTAACTGACCTGCCGTTTTTTTATCTGAGTTTTACTCCCAAAGTCGCGTGCTGGCTGGCTTTTTAACCCCGATAAAGCTAGTGTATGAGGACTTTTCAACATCCTGACAACACCTTGCCGCCAGTGAGCCTCTTTTGAAATATCTCGTCTCCTTCCGTACCACGCTTCGCATCTCGCGCTATCTTTTTCGCGCACTGGCGTTGCTGCTTTGGGCGCTGGGTGCCTTACTGACCACCTTTTTCATCATTAACGTGCTGCATGAGAAAGAGAACGCGGTTCGTCAGGAGTTTGCGACTAATTATGGTCAGGCCGAGTGGTATGTCCGTCATTCCGCGGATGTGATGCGCGAATTGAAGTACATCACGGAAAATCGCTTGAGTAACAGTGCTAATGGGCTGGATGTGCTGAACGGTTTACCCACCAGCAAAGGCACGTTACCGCAGTTCACGCCGTTATTCTCAGACGGTGATTGCACCTCAATGAGCAACACCTGGCGCAACTCGCTCGATTCGCTCAGCTACTTCATTAATTACTGGAAAAGCAACTTCGCCTCCGCCTATGAGTTGAACCGGGTGTTCTTTATTGGTGGCGAGAATCAGTGCCTGGCGGACTTCACCATTGGCAACAATAACTCCGTTGATCGCGAACGCAGCCTGAAGGCGCTGCGCGAACGCGTGCTGCACTATCGCAGTGGTAATGAAGAAGAGCGGCGTAACCCCATGTATTGGATCACCCCCAGCAGCCAGCCTGGCGTGGGAAATTTTTATATGGTGATGCCGGTGTACGTAGCTAACAAATTGCAGGCGCTGTTAGGTGTTGAACAAAATATTCGTCTGGACGAGTTCATTCAACCCGGTGGATTGCCGCTGGTGGCGACCATCACGGATGAAAACTATCGACCACTACTCAGTTCGCGCCGCGGTGGTCCTGGCTATTCACTCGACGATTTGCCGGATGACAGCACCTGGTTTGGTTATCTGGATAGTTACCGTCAACTGGTGTTAAAAAAACCGTTGCCGCCATCCAACCTCAACGTGGTGTGGTCACTCTCGACCGATGTGTTGATGGATCAGCTTAAGCTCATGCTGATTAACGCACTGCTGCTGAATATTCTCAGCGCGCTGGTGCTGTTCACCCTGGCGTGGATTTTCGAGCGCCGCATGTTCCTGCCCGCCGAAGACAATGCGCATCGGCTGGAAGAGCATGAGCAGTTCAACCGTAAAATTGTCGCTTCGGCACCGGTGGGCATCTGTATTCTGCGCACCAGTGATGGCACCAATATTCTCAGTAATGAACTGGCGCATAACTATCTGACACTGCTGACGCAGGAAGATCGCCAGCGCCTGAACGAGATCATCGGCGGCCAGCAGGTCAACTTCGTCGACGTACTGACGGGCACCAACACTAACCTGCAAATCAGCTTTGTCCATTCGCGCTATCGCAACGAAAACGTGGCGATTTGCGTGCTGGTCGATGTTTCCGCACGTGTTCGAATGGAGCAGTCGCTGCAGGAAATGGCACATGCCGCGGAACAGGCGAGCCAGTCGAAATCCATGTTCCTCGCCACCGTTAGTCATGAGTTGCGCACGCCGCTGTACGGTATTATTGGTAACCTCGATTTATTGCAAACCAAGGCATTGCCGAAAGGTGTCGATTCACTGGTGACGGCGATGAATAACTCGTCGAGCCTGTTGTTGAAGATCATCAGCGATATTCTCGACTTCTCGAAAATTGAATCTGAGCAGTTGAAGATCGAGCCGCGTCCCTTCTCTCCGCGTGAAGTCATCAATCACATTGCCGGTAACTATCTCTCGCTGGTGGTGCGTAAGCGCCTGACGCTGTATGTTTTTATTGAGAATGACGTGCCGCTGACGCTGGAAGGCGATCCGATGCGTCTGCAACAGGTGATTTCTAACCTGCTGAATAATGCCATCAAATTCACCCATACCGGCTGCATTATTCTGCATGCCTATGTGAGGGAGGGATATCTGGCCTTCCGTGTGCGTGATACGGGTGTGGGTATTCCCGCCAAAGAGGTTACGCGCCTGTTTGACCCGTTCTTCCAGGTTGGGTCCGGTGTGCAGCGCAACTTCCAGGGAACCGGGCTGGGGCTGGCTATCTGCGAAAAGCTGATCAACATGATGGATGGCGATATTGAAGTCGACTCCGAGCCTGGCATGGGCAGCCAGTTTGTGGTGCGTATTCCGATTTACGCGGGCCAGCAGCCGGCACCTCCGTTGTTGGATGGATTGCAAGAAAAGGCCATTTGGCTTGACCTGCGTAATGACTATCTCGCCAAATTCCTGCAACGTTTACTGCAACAGCAGGGCATCCAGGTCGCCGACTATCAGGGGCAGGCGTCCAGTGAAGATGTCATTATCAGCGATCATGATGATCTTCCTGCGCATCCCGTGGGCGCCCGCATCCGTATTTGCGGTGCGCATATCGATATGCCGCTGGAAAGCGCGCCAGGCCAATGGGTGCACAGTACCGCGACCTTACATGACCTGCCGCTGCTGTTAGGCCGCATCTACCGCATCAATATTAACAGTGATACCACCAGCACTCCGCAGCTGCCGCTGGTGCAGGAAGCCGCAAACTACGATGACATCATGGTGCTGATAGTTGATGACCATCCCATTAACCGCATGCTGCTGTCAGAGCAGTTGGGCACGTTGGGCTACCAAACCAAAACCGCTCAGGATGGTGTCGATGCCCTGAACGTGTTGAGTCGCAACCATATCGACATTGTGCTGAGTGACGTCAACATGCCGAATATGGATGGCTACCGACTGACTCAGCGCTTACGCCAGCTGGGACATGCATTCCCGGTGATTGGTGTTACAGCTAATGCTTTGGCAGAAGAGAAGCAGCGCTGTATGGATGCGGGTATGGATAACTGTCTGTCTAAACCGGTCACGCTGGATGTGTTGAAAACAACCTTAGCGATTTACGCGGAGCGGGTCAGGAAAAGCAGGGAAGGGTAATGCAAAGGAATAGCAATGCTATCAATGAGATAAGCGTTCCAGCTGTAGCTGCGCGATTTATCGCGCAATAAATTGCGCCGCTACCCTAAACAGATGGACATTGTGTAGCAACAAACAGGCGCACCGAAGTGCGCCTGTTATGATTAGTCTTTGTCGATCTGGGTGGCGCTAACAGATGAGAGGTAGTTCAGCAGCGCGATATCGTTATCCACGCCCAGTTTCATCATCGCTGATTTCTTCTGGCTACTGATGGTTTTGATACTGCGGTTGAGCTTTTTGGCAATCTCAGTCACGAGGAAGCCTTCAGAGAACAGACGCAGTACTTCACTCTCTTTCGGTGACAGGCGTTTGTCTCCGTAACCACCGGCACTGATCTTCTCCAGCAGTTTTGCCACGCTTTCCGGCGTATATTTCTTGCCTTTCTGCAGGGCCGCCAACGCTTTTGGCAGATCGGTAGGCGCGCCTTGTTTCAGCACGATCCCTTCGATATCCAAATCCAACACGGCACTCAGGATCGCTGGGTTATTGTTCATGGTCAGAACGATAATTGAGAGATCCGGATAGTGACGTTTGATGTATTTAATCAGGGTGATGCCATCACCGTACTTCTCGCCAGGCATGGAGAGATCGGTGATTAAGACGTTCGCATCGAGTTTGGACAAGCTGTTGATCAGTGCTGTTGAGTCTTCGAACTCACCTACAACGTTGACCCATTCGATCTGTTCCAGAGATTTACGGATACCGAACAGAACGATCGGATGGTCATCGGCAATAATTACGTTCAAGTTATTCATCTTATTGGTTACCTTGCTGCAGCAGTTGGTTGACGTAAGCGTCAATTTCACTGGTGGTATTTTTAATGGTTAAATCGTCACATGCTTTTATGTGTTGTTCTAACGCTTCACATAGCAGTTTACCTGGTACCAGATTTAACATGGCAAATACGCCTTTCAGGCGATGTGCTGTCTGAGCAAGCGAGGGATAATCCTTTTCCGCGGCTTCAGTATACAGTCTCTTCACATCAGGCGGTACTGTCTCGGTAAACAGCTGGAAATAGCCGCCGCTTAATAGCGGGGTGGCAGCTTCATCTTCGCTACTCTCCTCTATCAAATCATGCGCCATTTGTTTCTCAATCAGCGCGAGCAACGCATCAAGCAGCGCATTGCTCAGGTTGAAGTTGACCCGAATTTGCTGCTCGTTTAAAACGCGATATCCCATTTCGTCATCGGCCAGCAGTAATGACCAGCCGCTCAGGCGTGTTGGATCATCGGTGACCAGCACGTCATGTTCCTGCCCTGACAGACGTTCGTCAGAGGTCAGGCAATTTGCTCCCCAGTTTTCCAGATGGCGGCAAACAATTTTGTGTACGTCTTCCACCGCGATATCGACCAGTGCAGTGACGCCTTCCAGCAGCTTCTCTTCCTGCTCGCCTTGCTGTTCCAGCGCCAGCGGCAATTGAATGTTGTAGCGCGAACCGATATCGGGTTTGGCAATGATCTCAAGCTGCCCACCCATTTGCTTACACAACTGCTTGCACAGGAAGAATGCCATGCCTGAGGCCTGGCCAAAGCGGTCTTGCGTGGTTTCACCCAGGTAAGGGAAATCGACATTCGCCAGTTCGTCCACACTCAGTCCGGAGCCGGTGTCGACTAACTGCAGCAGTACGCTGTTCGGCTTGCTTTCACTGGCTTTGATTTCCAGCGTAATCTTGCCCCACTGCGTGGTCGTCAGCGCATAGTGCATTAGCGTGGTCAGCACCTTACGCAGCGCGCGGCGATCGCCAAAACGCATCTCGTCGCTGGCAAGGTGATTATTCATCACCAGTGACAGCCCTTTGCGGCGCATCAGCGGAAGACTTTCTAAGGCGATTTCGTCCAGCAGCTCTTGCAAGTTGAACACGCTGGCATCCGGTGACCAGTCGTGCGCTTCCAGGCGGTTGAGCAAGACGATGTCATCCACTAATCGTGCCAGACCCTGACTTTCGTCGAGCAGATCCAGCACTGTCTCATCATCATCACGCTGACTGAGCTGGACTAACTGCGCCACCATGCTCTCCAGTGGGCGGTTTAACGCGTGACCCAAATTTTGCATCAACTGCTGGCGCATCTGGTGATTACGATCCAACACCTGCTGCGCTTTTTGCAGCTTTTTATTGACCAGTAATTCACGATCCTGATCGCGCATCATAAACAACTGCGTATGAGCGGACAGCACACTGCGCGCGTGGCGAATCTCATACACCTCATTGTTGATGGTCGCCTGCAATACCCCCTGGTGTTGATCGGACATATTGATGATTTTTTGCAGATTCAGGTGCGGTAACAGGTGTTCGGCAATCTTGTTACTCAACAGCGTACGGTTGGTGGCGAAATCATATACCAGCAGGCCAACCGGCAAACTGGCCACAATCTCTTCATTTAACATCCGCAGCGAGTCAAGTTCCGCACTCTGGTTCTCGTTGGGGCGCAGCGATTGCTGGCGTAACAGGGTGATGCCAGCAATAGATAGCAGGAACAGCACCAGGTTAATCAACAGTGGCCACATCAGGTTGTGCAGGGTATCCAGCGCCAGACTGGTCAGCGGCACACGATAAACCAGCTGCAGTGAGGTGCTTGGCAATGATGCGGCAATTTCAAGATTAGGATTCGCCAGCGTGACATGTGTGCTTTCGCTGCTGGCATCCTCACTACTGGTGCTGGTTGTCTGCGCCGCATCCTGAATCAGCTGGAAATTCTCCAGCGGCATGCTGTGTGGGATCAGATCGTTGATGGGTAAATCAAACGCCACCACGGTTGCTAAGTGACCCGGCTGGTTGAAGGTGGTGCGCAGCGTAAAGTAGTGATCGTTTTGCCAGGCAAAATGACGCAATGGCGAGAAGCTTTCGCGTTCATCCAGTGCATTCGCCTGTTGCAGCATTTCGGCACGGCGGCTATCGACCAGCGTATTAATCGCGCTCTCTTTATAGCGTGTTGCCATGTCTTTCAGCGGCAGCGTGGAGATCATGATCAGACTATTGTCCTGACCATTGAGAAAATACATGGACCAGGTGGGATTCTCAGCGCCCCACAGCGTATCGAGATAGTTGGACATGCGCATGGTCATGTCCAGTGTGCTGCTGTCGTGTGAACCAAAGATCAACGCTTCCGTTTTACGGCGCGTCTTTTCCAGGTAGTAGACATCCGGGCGTAATCGGGTTTCCTGCAGATTGCTGTTAGGGGTAGAACCGGCGGCAGTTGTAGCGAGATTTTCATAAATCTGCCAGGTGGCGAAACGAGAAGCGTCGATGCGCTTCTGAATGGCGCGCGCTAAGTCGGTCATCGCATAGCGCTTCTCGGTTATCCAGGCATTGACGCTGTTGTGCACCATCGCGCCCAGCGCCAAAAAAAGCACCAGGTTAAACACCACGAAGAAGCGGGTAACGTTACCGGAGGTCAGAGGAAATTTATAAGGCAGCATAGTGTCTCAGGATCCTGCAATTAGCGCGCCACCAGGCGAGCACTGGCGGCAACGGCCAGCAGCAGTAGGGCGATAAACAAAAATGCGCCACTCAAACTGAGCCACTGGGAAATAAATCCGATTAAAGCCGGACCTGAAAGAATACCTGCATAGCCTAAAGTTGTCATGGCAGAAATCGCCCGATTCGACGGCATATCGTGTTGATTCCCCGCGGCATTGAACAGCATCGGTACCGTGTTTGCCAGACCAAAGCCGACTAACAGGAAAGCCAACAAGGCAACCTGTGGCCAGGGAAGTATTACCGCCAGCGTCATCCCTGCTGCGGCTGCCAGTGCGCCAGTCAACATCACCGGATAACGGCCAAAGCGCTGGATGACTTTATCCCCTGTCAGACGGCCCAGCGTCATCGCGATGGAGAAGATGGCGTAGCCCAAACCCGCATGCGCCACACTCATTTCCGGGCTTTGCAGTAGCAGCAGGGCACTCCAGTCGAGTACCGCCCCTTCCGCGAGGAACAGGATAAAACAGAGTAGGCCGAGGAAAGCGACCCAGCCACGCGGTATCACCAGCCAGGGTTGATCAGGTTGATGCAGGCGTTCTGTCATCAGAGTCGGCAGGCAGATAAACAGTAGCGCGACGATCAATACCATCACCACCGCCACCGCCTGCAATGGCGTCAATCCACTGCTCAGCAGCAAACTCACGCTTCCAGCTCCGATAATGCCACCGAGGCTGAAAAAACCATGAAAACCCGACATCATCGGTTTGTGTGCTGCTTTTTCTACTTCGACCGCTTGCACATTCATCGCGACGTCCAGCATGCCCAGTCCGGCACCAAAGATCATCAGGGTGACGGCCATTAGCCATATCTGATCAAGGATGGCGAGCAGCGGCAATATTGCCAGCACCACTAACGTGGAACATAGCATGACACTTCGGCCACCAAAGCGCGCAATCAGTGCGCCCGTCACCGGCATCGCGGCAAGCGAACCGATGCCAAGACACAACAGCAAGCCACCGAGTGATGCACCGCTCAGCGCCAGGCGCTGGCTAGCAAAGGGCACCAAGGGGGCCCATGCGGACATGCTTAACCCGGCAATCAGGAAAACGATGCGTGTACCCAGATTAACTCGTTGATGCAAATTGTTGTGCTGTGCGGCGTCCAGTGCTGTCATAAAAAGTGGTTTTATCATTAACTGTTAGAGCGACGAAGTTTAGCACTAAAGCGGGCATCACACCTTAGATCTGGGGCGGTCTGGTCGCAGCCGTTATCGTCAGAAACAGGCATATTACCGATATTTTGCCTGCCGTTATGCTTTTCCAGAACTTTCCTGGCATGACCCGATCATCGCGTGAGTGACTTAAGTTAAATTCTTTCCTCTCCTTCATGCCCGCCAGAATCAATAATTTTGAATCAAAGAATGGTCACAAATGCGCCAGAACTTTTTTCTTAAACGACTGAATAACGGCAGAGAATTAACGCATGAATATTAACCTCTTAGGCCGGGTAATATTTAAGCGAACTTTGTTGTGTGGAAAAATTAACATTGCAGTTTCATTGCTAACTATTTAACAAAAGGTGCTAAAATTAACAAATAATGTGTAGCGGAAGGGATCTTAATTTAAGGTAGTAAACTATCTTTACGTGGTATTAATTTTGAGCGAAGAATGGCAGGCAAAAAAAAGCCGGACAATCATGTCCGGCGGGAATTAGGGTAAAACAACTCATTCGGGGTGAATGAAGGTGATAATGAAATAAATGATGATAGCGGGAGTAATTGTATGCGCTGAGTAGCCATTTGTTTTATCATTCAGTGCGGAGGGGTTTGCGTGTTTAAGTTATTGTTTTTAAATGCCTAAAAATTGGTTTATCAATGTGTGCTCTATTTTTTGTTGATCTGTGCTGCTTATAAGTTCCCCGCTATTTACATTTAGAAATAACTATTAAATACAATGAAACACTTTTGGAAATTTAGTATCATTTTCGTGATAGATTATTGCCTCGTATAAAATAACAATGGCTTGCCGGCTGAATTTTTAATCGTTCAGTTCGCAGTGGCATAAATAAAGGCACATTACAGAGGGTAATAAAATGAAACGTCGCGTTATCTCCCTGATGATCCCTGCATTGCTGGTTGCAGGATCAGCAAGCGCAGCTGAAATTTATAACAAAGATGGCAACAAATTAGACCTCTACGGCAAAGTCGATGGTCTGCACTATTTCTCTGACAACTCTGGCTCAGATGGTGACCAGTCTTACCTGCGTTTTGGTTTCAAAGGTGAAACCCAGGTTTCTGATCAAATCACTGGCTATGGCCAGTGGGAATACCAGGCAGCCCTGAACACCTCTGAAGCTGAAGGTACCGCTAACAGCTTTACCCGTGTCGGCTTTGCTGGTGTGAAATTCGGCGATGCTGGATCCTTCGACTACGGCCGTAACTACGGCGTAATCTATGACGTTGCAGGCTGGACTGACGTATTGCCAGAGTTTGGTGGTGATACTTACGGCGCGGACCAGTTCATGTTCCAGCGCGGTAACGGCATGGCGACCTACCGTAACTCCAACTTCTTTGGTCTGGTGGACGGTTGGAACTTCGCAGTCCAGTATCAAGGCAAAAATGACAACCCAACCGAATCGACCACCGGTCGTGACGTGCTGGGTGAGAACGGTGATGGTTACGGCCTGAGCACCACTTATGATCTGGGTGCGGGTTTTGGTATTGGTGCGGCGATGTTCCAGTCTGACCGTACTAACAACCAGAACACCGGCGCTATCCTGGGACGTGGTGATAAAGCGGCAGCCTACACCGGCGGCTTGAAATATGACGCCAACAATATTTACCTGGCGGCAATGTACACCCGTACCAACAACGCAACTCGCTTCGGTTCAAGCGATGGCACCGCTTACGGCTACGCTGATACCGCTGATAACTGGGAATTGGTTGCTCAGTACCAGTTCGACTTCGGTCTGCGTCCATCTCTGGCGTTCATCTCTTCTCGCGGCAACGTAGAGAACTATGGCGATCAGAACCTGAAAAAATATGTTGATGTGGGCGCAACCTACTACTTCAACAAAAACATGTCGACCTATGTTGATTACCAGATCAACCTGCTGGACGACAACAACTTCACCAATGCGGCTGGCATCAACACTGACGACATTGTGGCGCTGGGTCTGGTTTACCAGTTCTAATACCCGCTCTGAAGCTACCGTTTGGTAAGTCATTGTAGGGTGCGGCCTTCAGGCCGCCCATTTCGCCATCGGGCGCGCCAAGGCACGCCCCTACAATTTAACCGTAGCGGTGTACCCAATGACACCGCTACGCTGAACCAAGCAACTGCGCCAAAGCCTCTTTTAATACCCCAACAATCGTTGCCGCATCTTCTCCAATCTGCACCTGAACGATAGCACCTTCGACCAGCAGCACAATCTGCGCGGTTTTGCACTGCTGATCAGGCGTCAGCCTCTCTGCAATCGCCTGCGCCATGTCTTGTTTATGCTGACGAATCAGCATGCTGGCTTCTTCAAGCGAATTCCCCAACTCTGCTGCCGTATTAATAAAGGCGCAGCCACGGTAATCCGCGTCATTAAACCAACTCAGTAAGGTCGCGGGCAGGGCGCTAATCAGGTCGTTATCCTGCGTCAGAGACATTCTAAATGCTGACATCCAGCGCTGATGACGTAACTGCAAAAACGCCACAATGAGCGCATTCTTCGCCGGGAAGTGGCGATAAAAAGTCACTTTCGTCACGCCAGCTGCAGCAATCACCTTATCCACGCCGGTGGCACGGATGCCCTGTTGATAAAATAATTGCTGAGCGCTGAGAAGAATCCGTTCACGGGCGGTGGTGCTGGCATCAAGTTCTAACGGAGCAAGCATATAAATTTTCCGATCTTACAGGTAGACAGAATTGTCTACATACGGCAGGATGAATCAAGTAGACAGACCTGTCTACATGCAGAGGAGAAAATCATGCTGGTGCCCCCATTCAATCAACAAACTGCGCTGCAAAAAGTGCGTATGGCAGAAGACGCCTGGAACAGCTGCGATGCACAGCGTGTGTCGCAGGTATACAGTGAAGATACGCGGTGGCGTAACCGCAGCGAATTCGTTAACGGTCGCGCTGAAGTCGTGTCATTTCTGCAGCGGAAGTGGGCGAAAGAGTTAGAGTATCGCCTGATCAAGGAGTTGTGGGCGTGGCATGAAGACAAACTGGCGGTGCGCTTTGCCTATGAGTGGCACGATGACAGCGGCAACTGGTTCCGCAGTTACGGTAATGAGAACTGGCATTTTGGAGCAGATGGTTTGATGATTCAGCGTTTCGCCTGCATTAATGATCTCCCGATCAAGCCAGAGCAACGCCTGTTTCACTGGCCTGTGGGAAGACGCCCGGACGATCATCCGGGCTTGAGTGATTTGGGGTTGTAGGCGTTACTGCATCGATCGCCATTTCTTCGCTTTGGGCGCGGATTGCGCCGGCATGCTGAGCGCCGGCGCGCTACCTTCCATCGCTACGCCTGCTAGCGTAAACGCTGAGAAACGCAGCCATTGCTGCCATTTCTGTTCTGTTTTGTTCTTTTCCATTCCGCACCTCGCTGATGTTCAACCCAGTCTCAACAGTGCAGAATTCATGCCAGATCACCGCTCTCAGCGCCACGCGGCTCTTCGCGGGTTTGCTATAGTGCGCCAGCGCTGACGCGGTGCAGAATGATAGTTAGTGGTGCAAAAATTTAACGCCGACGGGAGGGGTAGTGCTGGATAAGGCGATGGCGATAAGTTTGCCAGCAGCGATAAGCCCCAAAAATAAACAGGCCGGCGGATACGGCAACAATCATATAAATCATCATCTGGCGTTCCTTTATTCGTTGTCGTGCGGGAACGAGATATCCTGAGTCAGCTTTGGTTTAACATCAAGCAGCTTTAGCCTGTTTTACAAGTTGTTTATGCTTTGAAACAGGGTGAATGAATGCGTTACAGATGAGGTATGGATGTACTTTAAGAATATTCTGCTGATTAGTGCATTAGCAGTTGGCCTGAGTGGCTGCGACCAAGCACCAACGCGTTCGGCAATGGTGCTGGAAGGTAAAACCATGGGCACGGTATGGCGTGTCAGTCTGGCAGGCGTCGAACCTCAACGTAAAGACGCATTGCAGCAGGTTATTCAGCAGCAGTTAGATCAGGATGACCACGCGCTTTCAACATGGAAAAAAGATTCAGTGCTGTCGCGCTTTAACCAATATCAAGGTAGCGACCCCCAACCGATCAGTCCTGATATGGCAGATATTGTGGTTGAAGCGTTGCGCATCGGAAAGAAGACTAGCGGCGCGATGGATATCACCGTTGGGCCGTTGGTGAATTTGTGGGGCTTTGGGCCAGTAAAACAGCCTGCGCATACCCCAACGGACGCGGAGATTAACGCTGCCAAAGCGCAGACGGGCCTGCAACACCTGCACGTTATCCAGACGGTTGATGGGCAGTGGCTGCAAAAAGATCTGCCTACGCTTTATGTGGATCTCTCGACCATGGGGGAAGGGTATGCCACCGATCACCTGGCCCGGCTGATGGAACAACAGGGCATCACCCATTATTTGGTCTCAGTGGGGGGCGCAGTACTCAGTCGCGGCTTAAATGCCAGCAATCAGCCTTGGCGTGTGGCTATCCAGAAACCCACCGATCGGGAAAATGCAGTGGAAGCGCGTGTGGATTTGCAAGGGCACGGTATCAGCACCTCGGGGAGCTATCGCAACTATTATGAACTGGATGGAAAACGAATTTCCCACGTGATCGACCCCGCGACAGGGCGTCCAATCGACCATAAACTGGTCTCGGCAACGGTGATAGCCACCACCGCGCTGGAAGCCGACGGCTGGGATACCGGTTTAATGGTGCTGGGTACAGAACGGGCTAAAGCATTAGCTTTAAAAGAGCATCTGGCGGTGTACCTCATCACCAAACAGGGCGAGGGGTTTACGCACTGGATGTCGCCGCAATTTAAATCGTTCCTGATCGATCAGGAAGACAAGTAAGCCTGGGAGGCGCATATGTTGGATCTGTTTAGTGAAGAGGCTCCCTGGCAGGAGCCGCTGGCGGAAGGCGCGGTGATTTTGCGCCGCCGCGCACGCGATGAGGCCAATGCGCTATTGGATGCAATCCATAGCATCGCTGAACAGAACCCGTTTGCCCATCGCATCACGCCGGGTGGTCACCGTATGTCGGTGGCGATGACCAACTGTGGGAATTTAGGCTGGTCGAGCGATTCGCGCGGCTACCAATACACTGAGCAGGACAACAGCAGTGGTCACAAATGGCCGCCGATGCCTGCGCTGTTCCTGCAACTTGCACAGCAGACCGCGCGCGAGGCCGGTTTTGCCGACTTTAACCCGGACGCTTGCCTGATCAATCGCTACGAACCCGGGGCAAAGCTGACGTTGCATCAGGATAAAGATGAGAAGGACCTGCGCCAGCCGATCGTTTCCGTCTCATTAGGATTGCCCGCCGTGTTTCAGTTTGGTGGTTTTGAGCGCGGCGATGCCACGCAACGTGTCCTGCTGGAACATGGCGATATCGTGGTGTGGGGCGGACCCTCACGCTTGCGCTATCACGGTATTTTACCGCTTAAACCGGGCATTCATCCTGATGCGGGCGCCTTCCGTTACAACCTGACTTTCCGCCGCGCCCATTAACCGGCTGTGGGATGAGAATTATTCTTGCTATCAACTGATGCGCCATTAAACTGCAGGCTGCTTTATTGACCTCCGGAATCTGTTAATGGCATTGCTGCATGTGGTTTATCGCCAGTATCGCTGGCCTTTTATTGGTGTCATTCTTCTCACCCTGTTAAGTGCTGCACTGGGCATCGGGCTGATCGCCTATATCAATAACGAGCTGATCGTCGCGGTGAATACCTCCATTGCGGTGTTGCCGAGCTTCCTTGGCCAGCTGTTTTTGCTCATGGCCGTGACGCTGGGCTCGCAGCTGGCGCTGACCTTACTGGGGCATCATTTTGTCTGGCGTCTGCGTGGCGAATTCATCAAGCGTATTCTGGATACCCGTATCGAGCGTATTGAACAGATTGGCAACGCGCATTTGCTGGCCGGCCTCACCAGCGATGTCCGCGCCATCACCATCGCCTTTGTCCGGCTGCCTGAATTGATTCAGGGCATCATTATCACCCTGGGTTCTGCACTCTATATGGCGTGGCTTTCGCCCAAAATGCTGATGATCACCTCGCTGTGGCTGGTGGTGACGCTGGTGGGCGGCTGGTTGCTGGTGTCGCGTGTTTATCAGCACATGGCTAAGCTGCGTGAAATTGAGGATGACCTGTACCGCGATTTCCAGACCATCATCGAAGGGCGTAAAGAACTGCAGCTTAACCGCGAACGTGCGCAGCTGATTTATGACACGGTTTATCAGGAAAATGCTAAGGGTTATCGCCATCATATTGTGCGTGCCGATACCTACCATCTGAGTGCGGTTAACTGGTCAAATATCATGATGCTGGGTGCGATCGGCATTGTGTTCTTTATGGCGAATGGGCTGGGCTGGGCGAACACGGCGGTCGCAGCAACTTACTCATTAACCTTGCTGTTCTTACGCACTCCGTTGCTGGCGGCCGTTGGGGCCTTGCCAACCCTGTTGAGCGCCCAAGTGGCGTACCGCAAAATCAATAGCTTCGACCTTGCGCCTTACGATGCTCAGTTCCAGTCGCTGCCGCAAACCCGTGACTGGCAAACCCTGGAGTTGCGTGATGTCTGCTTCCATTATGGCGAGCACGGTTTCCAGGTGGGGCCGATTAATCTGACGCTGCGTCGGGGTGAGCTGGTGTTTCTGATTGGTGGTAACGGCAGCGGAAAATCGACGCTGGCCATGCTACTGACCGGCCTGTATCAGCCGCAGTCCGGCAGCCTGTTGCTGGATGGGAAAGAGGTGGATTGGCATAATCTTGATGCTTATCGCAAACACTTCTCCGCGGTGTTTACGGATGTGCATCTGTTTGATCGTCTTATCAGCCACGGTGGTCAGCCTGCCAATCCGGCGCTGGTGCAGCAGTGGCTTGAACGCCTGAAGATGCAAGACAAACTGAAGTTGCAGGGGAATAAGGTACTCAATCTGCAACTGTCTAAAGGACAGAGTAAACGCCTTGCACTGCTGTTAGCGGCGGCAGAAGAGCGTGACATCTTGCTGCTTGATGAATGGGCCGCGGATCAGGATCCGCACTTCCGCCGCATCTTCTACCGTGAATTACTGCCGTGGTTGCAGGCGTCAGGCAAAACCGTGTTTGCTATCAGCCATGATGATCACTACTTCATTCATGCCGATCGTTTACTGGAGATGCGTGAAGGCCAGTTAAGCGAACTGACCGGCAACGAGCGCGAAATGGCAACACTGGATGCGGTTAAACGCACCGACACCGGCCATTAACGCCACGCGGGATAGCTTAGCGAAAAGCCTTATTGGGCAAAGTGTTGTCTGACGGGTAAGGTGAATTCCAACAGAGATTCCTCGTCTCTGTCTCCCTGGAACACTTCTGTCGTCTTGTGTTGTCACCGGCTCGGGTTTATTTCTGAGCCGGTTTTTTATTGTCTGGTAGCGGGTGGCTGACCAGCGTAATGATGCGATCATCACGCAGCCAGAACTGGGCCTGAAAAGGAGTATGCGCGGTAAAGTCTGCGGAGAAGTCTTGCGTCAGGAGCAGCGTTGCCTGCGCTTGCGACATATCCAGATTAACCAGCTCAGCTTGCAGGAACTCCATAGGCTGATGCAATTGCGGCCAGAGCGCTTTGTACAGGCTCTCTTTCATTGAAAACAGCAGGGTCGCGGCAACTGCAAAGGGCAGCGGCAGTGTTTCCAGCAACCTGCGCTCTTTGTCACTCATCAGTAAATCCACCGTCTCCAGCGCAGTTTGTTCCGCCATCACCTGTTCCACATCCACGCCAATACACAGCGGTGCCTGCGTCACGGCGATAACTGCCATCTGCTGAGAGTGGGATAACGATGCCTGAACACCCGCAGGCCAGACTGGGGATCGGTCGGGCGCATTGCGCAGCACAAAATCCGGCAGCGCAAAGCGTGCCAGCATCTGCTGTGCCAGCCAGCGGCTTGCCAGATGCTCAGCTTTGCGTTTGGTTACCGCACTCTCAAGGGATACCGGCAGCGGCAATTGCCATTGCTGATGTAGGTCTTTATGCCATGCGAGCTGATCAAACTGACACCAGGCGATCGACACTTTTTCCGCCTGGATGGCAGCCGCGGTGATAAACGGGGGAGAGGGCAATGCAAGTGGGGTTTCAGAAGCAAACATAAAGCATCACAGCCGACGGAAAAACGTAGTTTTACCAGTCAGCTGCGAGGAGAGCAAGTCAAAGGGACTGCCGACTTTTAACGGTTTGGCGGAATCGACATGCCTTTGATCTGCACCACAAAGTGCTGATTGCCTTTCGTGATGCGCGCACCGCGCTCACACCACTGAGAGGCCAGACGGAAGAAATCGTCGCTGCCAATATCGTAAGCCAGTTCAACTTTATTGATACCTGAGTGCAGGAGTTCTTCCGCATCCTGCAGGTTTTTTGCCTTGATGACCATAATCATTGTCCATCGAAAAACAGGAAGGATAAGAGTAATTAAACTGTATGACAGTTTTGTTTCAATTAGGTGAAATGCTGTCATATTTGATGAGAAATGTGATCCCGCTTCGTTTTGGTTGCTTTCGGGAAGTGATTGAGTGTCAGTAATAAAGAACAGCAGACAAACAGGACATTCTCACTTTGTAGGGCGCGCCTACTAGCGGGAAAGAGCGGCTTAGAGACCATAATGAATGTCTGTTAAGCGGCTGACGATAACGCCGTCTGGCACGACGTGGAAGTCGAAGGTACCGCTTTAGCGGCGCGAGGACGGCCCAGAGGGGGCAGTAGTGGCGGCAGAGCCCGCACTGGAACAAAAGGCCACTAATCAATAAGCAACCAGAGTTCTTAACTGACGAGCATTACGGCTAAAAGCAGCCCCATCGTGCTTAAGGAAAGTGGTGCCTTTACAACACCAGGCAGCCAAAAGGGAAATTTAAGAAAAAAAAAGCAGCCATATAGGCTGCTTTTTTGGGATTTTGGTCGGCACGAGAGGATTTGAACCTCCGACCCCGGACACCCCATGACCGTGCGCTACCAGGCTGCGCTACGTGCCGAACGTGAGGCAGTAGTCTACTGGTTCCACTACCGAATGCAATATGCGCAGGTTTTAACTGCCTCATATTTAATCAGTTTGCCGTGAAACGCTTCTCTTCCGTTAACACCTGCAACAGCAGAGCCAGTTGCGGCTTATGATCTTTCAACGGTTTGCCTTGTGCATCATAGGCGCTGTAACTGCCATTGTTATTCAGCACCAGCGTCACTGTTGGTGTGGTGACCACCAGTCTGCCATCTTCGCTGCTCGCCACCCAATTGTGACTACGCTGGGCAGCGAACAGATCTTCACCCTGTGAATAGTTCGCCGGGTTAGTGCGCACATGCAGCAGACGCTGCATCAGCGTGGTCATCACATCCTGCTGATCGGTCAGACGATCAATGGTCTGCGCAGGCGTATTTGGCCAGTGCACCACCAGAGGTACTTGAAGCGTTGCACGATTGCCAGGATTGTCATCATTGCCATTCAACGTCACCGCTCGCTGTGCCGTCACCACCACCACGGTATTTTTCAGCAAGTCGCGCTGTTGCAATGTCTGCAATACTGCGGCGATCTGTTCATCAACGCCCGCAGCCTGGCGCAGATAACTGCGCTGGCGCACTTTGGCACTGTCACCATTTACCGTCACGCCGTTTAAGGCAATCCATGAGAACCACGGAGAGCCATTGCCTTTTTGGCCGTTCAGCCAGTTTTGCCACTGGTTAACGGTGCTGCTGTTCGGCTGAGTATCGGCATCCGGCAGGCTGTAATCGGCTAACAGGGCCTGGCGATACAGCGGTTGGCTGAAGCCATCAGACGAGAACAGGCCAAACTGGTAGCCTTGAGAGTTCAAGGCACTGAGCAGCGCCGAAGGCATTCGTGCCGCCAGTACGCCATCCATATAGCTGGACGAGATGCCATAGAACAAACCGAACAGACCTTTTTCTGGCTGCAACCCGGCACTGTAATGTTGGGTGAACCGGACATTGTCGCTGGCGAATTGGTTTAGCGAAGGCAGCGATTTATCCAGGTTTTCATTACTCAAACCATCAACTGTCAGCAACAGCAGGTTGTGGCGTGTGCCGCCATCGCGGAAGGTAATGTCACTGAGTGGATACTGCACTGACAGCGCTTCAGGATCGCCTTGTTGTACCAGGCGGCGCTGATACTCTTGCGCATCCAGCAAGCCATGACGCTCCAGAAAACGTCGTGCTGTCATGGGGTAGGAGAGTGGCAGATTGGCACGCTGCATGGTGATCGGGCGATAGAAGTTCGCATCGGCCCAAATATACATCAAGTGGCTGGCAAAAAAGGCAGAAATAAACAGCGCAGCCAACGGCTTACCGAACGAGCGGCGATTAAGACTGCGCAGCTTCTGCCAACTCCAGGTGGCGAACAACATCTCCACCAGGAAAATCAGCGGCACGCTAATGAACATCAGCTGCCAGTCACGCGCCATTTCACTTTGGTCGGGGTTGATAACCAACTCCCACACCACCGGATTAAGGTGCAGGTGGAAGCGGTTAAACACCGCGCTGTCGACCATGATCAACGTCAGCCCAGCGGTGGCGATAATCGCTGATAGCACCCTGAGTAAGCGTTGAGACATGACCACAAAGGTCAGCGGAAAAATAACCAGCAGGTAACCGGCGAACACGATAAAGCTAAAGTGGCCAATCCAACTGGTATACGCATAGATGCGACCCGCGAGCGAAGCGGGCCAGTCAGCGACCAACAGATAGCGGCTACCTAAAATCAGCGCAAAGATGATATTAAAAAGCGCAAACCAGTGCCCCCAGCTAATCATCTGGGAGACTTTTTCGCGGTAGCGCTGCCGGTTGGTTACCATATTATGAAGTCAGATCTGCAATTTAATGGGCGTTGTCATCGCGTACGGAAGACTGCAACGCTTCCGCGAATGATTTCGCCAGGCTACGGCGCTGCGCCGGAGAGACACTGGTGTTGATCAAGTTAGTTACCATGTTCCCTAAAACCATCAGGGAAAGGTCGGTTGGCGCTTTGTCTTTTTCAAGAATCTGCGCCATCTGCGCGAGAAGCTTCTCTACGCGCTCGTCGCTGTAACGGGATGATTGTGGCATATCGTCGACTAATCAAGTGTGAAAAGGCGGTATATTACCGTAACAACGCACTTTTTTCCGCAATTTTATCGCAAGCAGAACGATCAGTTTGTGCGTGCAGTTGAAAGCAGCGGCAGGCGGTGTTTGAATACGCGGCTGAGCCTAAAGGAGAGTCTACCATGAGTCTGGATATCGACCAGATTGCCCTGCATCAGTTAGTTAAACGTGATGAAAACCAGCTGGAGCTGGTCCTGCGCGATACCTTGCTGCCGACGACCCGTGCGGTGGAAGAGATGGCGGAAGAGTTGCACCGGGTTTACAGCGCGAAGAGTAAAGCCTATGGCTTGTTCAACGAAGAGAGTGAGTTAGCCGATGCGCTGCGCAACTGCCGCAAAGGGGAAGATGACTTTCTGGCTTTCAGCCGCGCGGCGACCGGTCGTCTGCGTGACGAACTGGGCAAGTATCCGTTTGCCGAAAGTGGTGTGGTGCTGTTTTTACACTATCGCTATCTGGCGGTGGAGTATCTACTGGTGGCGATGTTGAGCAGCCAGTCGAGCATGCGTGTGAACGAGCAGTTGGATATCAGCAGCACCCATTATCTCGACATCAATCACGCTGACATTGTGGCACGTATCGATCTCACTGAATGGGAAACCAATCCTGAATCGACGCGCTATCTGACTTTCCTGCGCGGCCGCGTGGGGCGCAAAGTGGCAGACTTCTTCATGGATTTCCTCGGCGCCAGTGTCGGTCTTGATACGAAAGCGCAAAACCGCGGTTTACTGCAGGCGGTGGATGATTACTGTGCGGAGTCGAATCTCGATAAAAACGAACGCCAGAATTATCGTCAGCAGGTTTACAGCTACTGCAACGATCAATTGCAGGCGGGTGAAGAGATCGCGCTGGAGGATCTTTCCAGTGAACTTCCGCCATTGGGCGAGAAAACCTTCCAGGCCTTTACGCAGGAACAAGGTTACGAGTTGGAGGAACACTTCCCGGCGGACCGCAGCACACTGCGTCAGCTCACCAAATTTGCCGGGAGCGGCGGGGGCATGACCCTGAATTTTGATGCGATGCTGCTGGGTGAGCGCATTTTCTGGGATCCCGCTACCGATACCTTGACCATCAAAGGTACGCCGCCGAATCTGCGCGATCAGTTGCAGCGTCGAACCGGCGGCAACTGAATTTTGACATAAAAAAAACGCCGCAGATGCGGCGTTCTCTTTTCAACTCGTTGGCGATTAAGCGCGAACGAAGTCGATGTGGTGCAGTTTTGGCTTGAACGGGTGACGTTGCACCGCCTGAGCTTTAACTTTGATTTCTTTACCATCAACAACGATGGTCAGCACGTCGGTGTAGAACTCAGGCTTAGCCTGCAGGTTCATCACAACGTCGTGGTCCAGTTCGATAGCAACTGGTGCTTCGTTTCCGCCATAGATGATGGCTGGGAATTTATTTGCTACACGCAGACGGCGGCTCGCACCCTTACCCTGCTCTTTACGTACTTCAGCGTTGAAAGTGGTCATTCTTGTATCTCTTCAATAGTTCCTGCTACAGGCGACCCAGCAACAGGACGGTTATTCAAATGCTTTTACGGATGCAAAAGCGGGCGGGATTATAGCCATATTCAGAGGGCGGGGCAAATGATTCTGCCGCTTAACGCAATTCATTGGCACGGCGATAGCGGCCCTGATAATCAAACATCTTTTCGCGAATTTGCCAAAAATGGCCTTTGGCGCGCGCCACCACAAAATCGGGATGACGCAAAAGAGGTTGTAAAGCGATGACATCGGCAGCGGTTTGCCAGCCCAACTCAACGCCTGGCGCGCGCTGATGTGGGCGCATAAACAATTGCTCAAAGGCTTTACGTTGTGCTGGCGTTTGCAGACGAAATCGTTCGCTAACGCTGGTGCCATCCTCATCGAAATAGGTGGCTTTAAGCCATTCCCCTTTCTCGTCGCGGCCTTGTTCCAGCGCCATGCCACCACAGCGCAATACACGGGCATCTTTCAGTTTTAATGCCGCTTTGAGCATATCGTCGGGATCCACCATGATGCGGTCACACTGATGGCAGCGGCGGGCGGCAATATCATTCTCTGCTCCGCAATCCGGGCAGCTTTTAAAACGAAAACGGTAATCACACTGCTCACGGTTTCCCTCGTCATCCTCCAGCACACCCTGACAGCGGCGACCAAAATGTTCGATGACATGGCCATCCTCGGTGGCTTTTCCCCAGAAAGTATTGGCGAATCCGCAGGAAGGGCAGAATACCTGTACCGGTTGATTGTCGCTGGCACCTTTTGGCGTGCCGACTTCAGGGGTGAAAAGGTCGTGCGGATTGCCGGCATAATCCAGAATCAGGCAATCTGTTTTACCCGGTGACAGGCGCAGGCCGCGCCCAACAATTTGCTGATAGAGGCTGACGGATTCGGTCGGGCGCAAAATGGCGATCAAATCCACGTGCGGTGCATCAAAACCGGTAGTCAGCACCGCGACATTCACCAGAAACTTCAGCTGCTGCGCTTTAAAAGCGTTAATAATGCGATCGCGCTCTTTGACCACCGTTTCTGCCGATACCAGCGCACTGTTTTCTGGCAGCAGCGACAGAATTTCGCGCGCATGTTCCACCGTCGCCGCGAACACCATCACACCACGCCGGTCGTCTGCGAATTCAACAATCTGGCGGATGATATGCGGGGTCACACGGTTTTGTTGCTTCAACTCGCGATTGAGGTCGGCTTCACTGAATAAGCCATTATTTTGCGGGATCAGGCGGCTGAAATCGTACTGCACCACCGGCATATCCAGTCGTTCGGGCGGGACAAGGAAGCCGTGTTTGATCATATAACGCAGCGGCAGTTCATAAATGCAGTCACGGAACAGTGCCTGCTGGTCGCCACGCACCATACCGTGGTAATGAAACTGATAAATCCAGCCTTTTCCGAGGCGGAAAGGGGTGGCAGTGAGACCCAACAGGCGCAGTTGTGGATTATGCTGGCGCAAATGGGCAAACAACTGCTGGTACTGGCTTTCTTCATTGTCACTAATGCGATGGCACTCATCGACGATCACCAGCGAAAAGGCGCTGTCAAAACGGTCAAGATTACGCGCCACCGATTGCACGCTGCCGAACACCACCTTGCTCTCGCTTTGCTTGCGCTGCAAACCGGCAGCGAAAATATCCGCCTGCAAACCGTAAGCCTGATATTTGCTGTGGTTTTGTTCGACTAACTCTTTGACATGGGCCAACACCAGCACCCGACCGCGCGCCACGCGTGACAGTTCAGCAATGACCAAACTTTTACCGGCGCCGGTCGGCAACACAATCACCGCTGGCGTAGGGTGACGGCGGAAGTGTTGCAGGGTGGCGTCAACGGCTTCTTGCTGGTACGGGCGCAGGGTGAAAGACATCGGGGCAAACTTTTTCTGGAACGGGGGCGTATTATGCCATGAAAGCATCTGAAACACAGGATCGCTACTGTTAGCAGGCGAAGGATCAAGCTATACTGACCCCACTTTTTTAACGGACAAAACGCCGTTTCAGTTTCCCTCCGCAGTAACAGGCAAAACGAATTCATGCGACTCGAAAAATTCATATCTCAGCAACTGGAAGTCAGCCGTGCTATCGCTGGCCGCGAAATCCGCGCCAAAAAAGTCACCATCAACGGCGAAGTTGTACGTGATGCGGCTTACAAAGTGCAGCCAGACGACGAAATCGAATATGACGGCACTCCGCTGGTGGTGCAGCAAGGTCCCCGTTATTTCATGCTGAACAAGCCGCAGGGTTATGTCTGTTCCACTGACGATCCCGATCATCCTACCGTGCTGTTCTTTATTGAAGAACCGGCGGCGTTCAAGCTGCATGCAGCGGGTCGATTAGATATTGATACCACCGGTTTAGTACTGCTGACCGACGATGGCCAATGGTCGCACCGTATCACGTCTCCGCGCCATCATCTGGAAAAAACCTATCTGGTGGAAGTGGAAGAGCCGATCAATCCTTCGCTGATTGAGAAGTTCGCGGCGGGTATTCAACTGCACAATGAGCGTGAGCTGACTAAACCGGCTGTGCTCGAAATTCTCGATGAAAAAGCGGCACGCTTAACCATCAGCGAAGGGCGTTATCACCAGGTGAAACGCATGTTCGCAGCCATGGGCAATCACGTATCCGCGCTGCATCGCGAAAGTATTGGTGACATCGTGCTGGATGAGGAACTCGGTGAAGGCGAATACCGTGAACTCACCATCGAAGAGATCGACAGCATCGGACTGCCAGAAGAACTAAAAAAACGCAAATAGCGGGAGAAAGCGGTGCGTAAGGAAAAGAATTCACCGATAGGTTTAGTTGTGATTCTGGGATTGCTGGCGATGCTGATGCCACTGTCCATTGATATGTATCTGCCAGCGATGCCGCAAATTGCACGTGAGTTTGCCGTTTCTGCGGGCAGCGTGCAGATGACGCTCAACCTTTACATCCTTGGTTTCGCCATTGGTCAGTTAGTTTATGGCCCACTGGCGGACAGCTACGGACGTAAACCGGTGATTGTGCTGGGCACATTGATCTTTGCCTGCGCAGCCGCCGCCTGCGCGCTGTCACAATCTATCGATCAACTGATCTTTATGCGCTTCCTGCACGGTCTCTCGGCGGCAGCGGCCAGCGTGGTGATTAATGCCCTGATGCGAGATAGCTACTCGAAAGAGGACTTCTCACGCATGATGTCCTTCGTGATGCTAGTGACCACCATTGCACCGCTGCTGGCCCCGATTATTGGCGGCTGGCTGCTGCTGCTGTGGAACTGGCATGCCATTTTCTGGACATTATCGGTCGCTGCTTTGATCACCACGGTGCTGGTGGTCACGCAGATCCGTGAAACTCTGAAACCCGAGCAGCGGCAGCGTTTTCATTTACGTACTACCCTGAGCAACTTTGTGGCACTGTTCCGGCATAAGCGCGCGTTCAGTTACATGCTGGCAAGCGGCTTCTCCTTTGCCGGACTGTTTACCTTTCTCAATGCCGGACCCTTTGTTTACATCGAAGTGAATCACGTCTCGCCACAGAACTTCGGCTACTACTTTGGCCTTAATGTGGTGTTCTTGTTTGTGATGACCTTGATTAACAGCCGTGCCGTGCGTCGTTTTGGGCCGCTGGCGATGTTCCGTATTGGTCTGATCATTCAGTTCGCCATGGGTATCTGGCTGTTAATTTCCAGCGCGCTGGATCTGGGCTTCCTGTCACTGGTGCTGGGCGTCGCGATGTTTATCGGTTGTGTCTCGACCGTTTCGTCCAATGCCATGGCGGTAATACTGGATGAGTTCCCGCATATGGCGGGCACGGCCTCTTCGCTGGCCGGCACATTACGCTTCGGCGTAGGTGCTCTGGTGGGTGCACTGCTGTCACTGGTCAGTATTAACAGTGCCTGGCCGATGGTGGCAACCATTGCGCTGTGCGCTACGGTGTCCATCGTGCTGTTCAGTTACGCCTCACGTCCACGCCACGCATAATCTTGTAGCGGCGCAATAAATTGCTCCGCTACTGATTTATGACTGACATCTTCAAACACAACACTCCCCGCAAATTCGCGAATCCCCACATATTCGTTATGCTTAATGTTTCCATAATGTGAAAATTAAGAGATAAAAAAGTAACGACATTGCGTCTAAAATGATTGTTAACTGCCGCCGAACAGGGTACACATAGGCATAAATGCGAGAAGACTCGCAAATAATAACTTTGCTACATGCTTTGTGCTTAAAACGAGAAGGCAAACCTTGACGTCCGTATTCTGAGCTAACCAGGAAAGGATTCACGCGTTACCGCCGTCGTCGTGAATAAGAGTTAACGTCTCTGGGGACCGTACTTATGCTACAACTTTCGGTTATGCATCGCTTACCGCAACACTATCGCTGGTCATCAGATCATGCGGGTGAAATTGAGTGTCAGGAAGCGGCAAACGGTGTGCACGATGAAGATTTAGTGGTACTCCGCCTGCTCAGCCATGATGGCCATCCCGCGCTGGAGATTCTACACCAGTTGCAAGAAACACTGGCGCAGATTCAGGTGGAATGCAAAATTGCCAGGTGTGAAGGGCAGCCGTGTCTGCTGATTCAGCGCGGTGATGAAAGCGCCACCAACTGCTGCCTGAAAAATCAGGGCGTTGCGATAGCTGAAACTTTTGAAGGTCATTAACTCAAGGGCTGACCTTGCGCTGAAGCCAGCAACTGACGGGTATAATCGGTGGCTGGCGCGCTAAACAGTGCCTCGCATTCTCCCTGTTCCACCACCTCTCCCTGACGCAACACGATCAACTGGTGACAGAGTGCTCGCACCACCTGCAAATCATGGCTGATAAACAGATAGGCCAGCTGATGCTGTTGCTGCAAACGACGTAGCAGTGTGAGAATTTGCTTCTGCACTGAGCGATCGAGTGATGAAGTGGGTTCATCCAGTACGATCAACTGTGGCTCTAAAATTAGCGCGCGCGCAATCGCGATACGCTGGCGCTGGCCGCCGGAAAACTCTGCGGGATAGCGCGAACGGCTTTCGGCATCCAGTCCCACTTCCTCCATCACCGCAATCACTTTCGCTTCCTGTTCGGCAGCACTCAGCTCTGGTCGATGGACGGCCAACCCTTCGGCAATCACCTGCTGCACCGTCATGCGTGGATTCAGTGAAGAGTTCGGATCCTGAAACACCACCTGAATCTTCGGGCGCAGCGGCATCAGTTGCTTGCGCGTCAGCGTATGCAGAGGCTGATCGTCAAACCAAATCTCGCCGCGGGCGGCGATCAAACGCAGCAGTGCCAGGCCAGTGGTACTTTTGCCGGAGCCTGATTCACCGACCAGGCCGAGGCTTTCACCCCGGCGAAGCGTGAAGCTCAAATCCTGTAGCGCCGTCTTTTCCGCCACTGCCCGCTTGAACAATCCGCGGCGAATGGGAAAGCCCACATGCAGATTTTTAACCTGCAACAGCGGTTGCGGATTCCTGAGGGGAACCGGTTGACCATCGGGTTCGGCAGCCAAGAGTTCGCGGGTATAAGGATGAGTCGGCAGGCTGAAAAGCGCGTCGCAGCGGTTGTGTTCGACTTCTCGCCCATTGCGCATCACCGTCACACGATGCGCCAACTGGCGCACAATATTCAGATTATGGGTGATAAACAGCATGCCCATATTCAGCTCCCGCTGCAGTTCTCGCAGCAGTTGCAGAATCTGCGCCTGTACCGTGACGTCGAGCGCGGTGGTGGGTTCATCGGCAATCAGCAACTTGGGCTGCATCAGCAGCGCCATGGCGATCATCACGCGCTGACGTTCGCCACCAGAGAGTTGATGGGGGAAATCCTGCAGCCGAGACGCGGCCTGGCGAATCCCCACGCGATCCAGGCAACTGAGAATTTCACCGCGCGCGGCCTCTTTGCGCATTCCCCGATGCTGAGACAGCACCTCATACAGCTGTTTCTCAACGTTATGCAGCGGGTTAAGCGAGACCATCGGCTCCTGGAAAATCATCGCCATTTGGTTGCCACGCAAGCCGCGCATCTCGCGTTCACTGGCCTGCAGGATGTTCTGTCCATTGAACACAACTTCGCCCTGCGGATAGGTCACGGGTGGCTGAGGTAACAAGCGCATGATCGACAGGGCAGTCACGCTTTTGCCCGATCCTGATTCGCCGACCAATGCCAGGGTTTCACCTGCATCAATGTGCAGTGAGATATCTTCCACCACGCGGCGTTGATTAAACGCCACGGCCAGATGATTAACGGTCAGTAAGCTCATTTAACGTCCCCGACTTGGATCAAAGGCATCGCGTACCGCTTCACCTATAAAGATCAGCAGTGATAGCAGCAGGGCGAGTGCGAAGAAGCCAGAAAGCCCCAGCCAGGGTGCTTGCAGATTATTTTTGCCTTGCAGTAACAGCTCACCCAACGACGGTGATCCCACCGGAAGGCCAAAACCGAGGAAATCCAGGGATGTCAGCGTGGTGATCGAACCACACAAAATAAAGGGCAGGAAAGTCAGCGTGGCCACCATCGCATTGGGCAACATATGCCGCAGCATGATGCGTCCATCGCTGACCCCCAGCGCCTGCGCGGCACGAATGTAATCAAAGTTACGCGTGCGTAGAAATTCCGCGCGTACCACGCTGACCAGGCTCATCCAGCCAAAGATCACTGTCACCAGCAACAGCCACCAGAAACCGGGCTGGATGACGCTGGAGAGCAAAATGAGCAGGAATAGAGAGGGCATACCGGACCAGACTTCAATCAGACGCTGCCCCACTAAATCAACGCGGCCGCCGAAGTAACCCTGCACCGCACCGACCACAATGCCAATCACACTGGAAAACAGCGTCAGCAGAATACCGAATAGCAAGGATACGCGTGTACCGTAGAGCAGACGTGCCAGCACATCACCGCCGTTGGCATCGGTGCCGAGCCAGTTCTGTTTCGATGGCGGAGAAGGGAAGGGCACATCGGTGGCGAAATTGATGGTGCTGTCACTAAAGCGAATCGGCGCCCACAGTGCCCAACCCTGGCGGTCAATCCGCTGCTTGAGCCAGGGGTCTTGATAATCTGCGGGCGTCGCAAAGTCACCGCCAAAATCACTTTCACTGTAGTTAAACAGCAGTGGCATATACCAGCGCTGCTGATAGTGCACGATCAAAGGTTTGTCGTTGGCCAGTAACTCCGCACCCAGCGACAGCACGAAAATCACCAGAAAAATCCACAACGACCAGTAGCCACGGCGGTTGTGACGAAAGCGCTGCCAGCGCTGTTGGTTAATAAGCGATATGGCCATCACCGTCCCTCAAAATCGATGCGCGGATCGACCAGCGTGTAAGTCAGGTCGCTGAGAATATTCATCAGCAACCCAATCAGCGTAAAGATATACAACGTGCCAAACATCACCGGATAGTCGCGCTGAATGGTGGCGTCGTAGCCCAGCAGACCTAATCCATTCAGCGAGAACATCACCTCAATCAGCACGGAACTGGTGAAAAACATGCTGATAAAGGTGGCGGGAAAACCAGCAATGACCAACAGCATGGCGTTGCGGAAGACATGTCCATACAGGATGCGTTTCTCATCCACTCCTTTCGCTCGTGCTGTCACGACATACTGCTTGCGGATCTCATCGAGGAAGGAGTTTTTGGTCAACATGGTCAGCGTGGCAAAGCCACCAATCACCGTTGCCAATACTGGCAGCGTGATGTGCCACAGATAATCACCGACTTTACCGTACCAGGGCAGGGTATCGAATTGGGGTGACGTCAGGCCACGCAGCGGGAACCAGTCTAAATAGCTGCCACCGGCAAACAGCACAATCAGCATGATGCCAAACAGGAAGGCGGGAATGGAGTAGCCAATGATAATGAAGGTGCTGCTCCAGATGTCGAAAGCGCTGCCGTTGCGCACCGCTTTTTTGATGCCAAGCGGGATAGACACCAGATAGATGATCAGTGTGCTCCACAGACCGAGGCTGATGGAAACCGGCAAACTCTCTTTGATCAGTTGCAGCACCGAAGCACTGCGGAACAGGCTGTCGCCGAAATCAAAACGCAGGTAATTCCACAGCATCTCGCCGTAGCGCTGCAGCAGGGGTTTATCAAAGCCGTAGCGATGTTTGATTTCCGCGATCACTTCAGGATCGAGCCCGCGCGCGCCGCGATATTGGCTGTCGCCGGGGTTATCTCGCACTAATGCACCACGCCCGCCGCTGTCGGCACCGCCGGAGGCGGAAAACCCAGTGCTGTGACCAAACTGCGCGTTGGCCAGCGCCTGGTCAACTGGACCGCCTGGCGCAATCTGCACGATAAAAAAGTTCAGGGTGATGATCGCCCATAGCGTGGGGATTATCAGCAGCAACCTGCGTAGGAAATAGGAACCCAAACCGCTCTCCTCAGCGTCTGTCGGCCGGCAACTGTGCGGCTTTGTTCACGTCATACCACCAGTTTTCCAGCCCGGTAGCATAGGCAGGCTTGATTTCAGGACGCGAAAACTTGTCCCAGTATGCCAGCCTCTGCTCGGCGTTGTACCACATTGGGATCATATAAGCATTCCACAGCAAAATGCGATCCAGCGCCTGACCGAGGGGTAACAGGGCTTTTTCATCCCCCTGATGTGCCACAATCTGTTTAATAAAGTGGTCGATCAGCGGATCCTGCACCCGCGCGGTGTTCCATGAGGATTTGATAAAATCGGACTGCCATAAATATTGTAAATCTGTTGAGGGCCACGGCATCGCCTGATAAGCCGACGGGATCATATCGTAATCCCCTTCACGTAAACGGCGCAGATACTGTGAGCTGTCTACCTGACGCAGTGTCATTTGAATACCAAGGCGTGCGAGGCTGTGCTGGAAAGGCAGAGCCCAGTCATTATTGGGGCCGCTGCGCATCAGCAGTTCAAAGCGGAAGGGCTGACCGGTTTTATCATTCACCAGTTGTTGGTTTTTAATCTGCCATCCCGCTTGCTTCAATAGGTCCACGGCTTTCAGCAGGTTGCCGCGATCAAATCCACTGCCATCCGATTTCGGGGGGGCGTACTCACCGTCAAACACGTCAGGCGGCAACTGGGCTTTGTAAGGGGCGAGCAGGATCAGTTGCTCTGCTTTCGGATAGCCTACCGCCGCATACTCGGTGTTTTGGAAGTAACTGCTGGTGCGCTTATAAGCGCCATAAAACAGCGCCTTGTTCATCCATTCAAAATCAAATGCCAGCGTCAGCGCCTGGCGGACGCGGCGATCGGCAAACAACGGCTTCTCATTGTTAAACGCCAGCCAGCGGGTATCCGTGGCGGCTGTATTCGGTGTGGTTGATTTAACAATGGCATGGTTCTCGAAATTACGACCACGATACTGCGTGGCCCATTTTTTTGCCGAACCTTCCTCACGCAGATCGTAGGCACCCGCTTTGAAGGCTTCAAATGCCACATTGTCATCGAGGTAGTAGTCATAGCGTAAAGTATCAAAATTGAAGCGCCCGCGGTTAACCGGCAAATTGGCGGCCCAATAATTCTTCACTCGGCTGTATTCGATGAACTGGCCAGACTTATAGGCAGTGATGCGGTAAGGCCCACTCGCGAGCGGCGGATAGCCAATCGGCTCATTGAATTTTTTATTCTGCCAGAATTTCTCAGGTAACACGGGGAGCGTCAGCCAGTTTAAAATCAGGTCTTTGTCGGGCTTGGCCATATCAATACGCACCGTCAGACGGTTCAGTGCTTTCACCTCTACTCCGCGAAATGCAATGCGGAATTGCGGCACGCCTTCGGTCATAAACTTCTGGAAAGTAAAGGCGACGTCCTGTGCGGTAATCGGACTGCCATCCTGAAAGCGTGCATGCGGATTGATTGAGACTTCCATCCAGTGGTAATCACTGGGATAGCGCGCGGATTCGGCGATCAGGGGGTAGAAGCTGCCCGGTTCATCATCAGCAGTGGTGAACAGCCCATCATACAGCGTGTCGGTACCCGCTCCCGGATTCCCACGTGAGGCGTAGCGGTTGAAGTTATCGTAAGTGCCCACCACGGCCAGCGTCATCTTTCCGCCTTTCGGTGCAGCAGGATTGACGTAATCGTAATGACTGAAATTCACCGCATACTTCGGCTCGCCCAGCTTGGCAAAGGCATAACTCTCATTGATGGTTTCAGCATGCAGTGGCGCAATGGCTATACAAACCAGCAACGCTGTGACAAGACGCAGCAGCATAAGTGGGGCGCTCTCCTCTGGTGTTCCGCACTGTATGGTAGCAGTTTCGTGACGATGGCGTGACGTTAACCCAACGCAGCCTGTTGCTGATAGTAACTGATCAGGTTTTCCGGGCGTAGCGGGCGGCTAAACAGATACCCTTGCAAATGCGTCACCCCGCGATTGACCAGCCACGCGGCTTGATCGCCGGTTTCAACCCCTTCAGCCACGGTTTTCAGATTGAGTTTTTTCGCCAGCAGCAACACCGCATCCAGCACCGGTGATGTCACCGTTTCGGTGCCAATACTTTGCACAAAACCGCGATCGATCTTCAGGTAGTCAAACGGGTATCTTTCCAGATAGATCAATGCGCTGTGGCCGGTACCGAAGTCATCAATGGCTATCTTGATGTCATGCTCATGCAGCCAGGCAAAGATTTCTCCTGCGTTCTTTTCGCCCACCATCGTGCGTTCCGTGATTTCAAACACATACTTGAAGTGGTCAGCGGGCATCTCCGCAATCCACTCCTGTACGTGCTGGCGGAAACTGTCTGAGGCGAGATGCAAAGGGGAAAGGTTTAAACTCAAGCGCGTGCCACGCGGCAACTGTTGGCTTAAAAATCGGGCATCACGCGCGACCAGTTTAAACAGATGCTGGGTGAGGGGAATAATCAGGTTTTGTGCTTCGGCATTACTGATAAAGGCATCGGGTGGGATCATTCCTTCAGTGGGATGTGTCCAGCGCAGGAGCGCTTCGACCCCGTAAGGTTGGCCGTCGTGGGCGGTCACCAGGGGCTGATATTCCACATGAAACTGTCCGCGTTTAATCCCTTGCATAATCTCTTTACCGGGACGCTGATAGAGTGTCAGCAGCATCCAACTGGCACCGATCATAAACAGCGTGGCCAGTAGCCCGGTCAGCAGAATCAGATGATAGTCACGTTGCGCCAGGGTGCTGCCATAGACCACAAAGCGCATGTCATTATTTTTAAATCGCATTTCAGCCAGAGCAGGGGGGAGATCGCTGACGTTCACCACCTGGTTTTTACCGCTGAGCAGCGCTTTGTTGCCAATCACCAGCGCCATTCCGGTGATCTCTGGGTGGTAAGACGCCATAAGTTGATAAGGCGTCAGACTGATATTCATAGTGGCAAGAATGCCGGTTTCGGCTGAACCTGGACTTTTCATCCACAGCGCCAGTGCCGGTTTGGTCGGCAGCAATGGCGTGCCTGGCATCAGTTTTATGTCGCGGTCACGTTCCAGCTCAGAGTCTGGAGAAATATCATTAGCAGGCAGCAGAAAGGCACCAGTGGCAGAGGAGCAATAGGCATTGCTGTCGCGCACCAGCAATATGGCGCGAATGTTGCCGGCAAAAGCGGCACGGGAGGTGAGTTCACGGCTGACGCTACTGCAGGATAATTGGGTGTACTGTTGTAAGGGATACAGGGTATCGACCAGGGTTGACATCACCTGTTGTAAATCGTCGCGGCTATGAATCAGCAACTGTTCATGTTGTTGTACGCGTTTTTGCCAGGTTAGCGTCAGCAGAACCGTCACAAACAACAAAAAGAACACGCCGCCGATAATCGCACTACTCCAGGCGATACGGCGCGAATAGGTTGCATGACGTTTTAACGTCCCCGACAGTGGCATGGAGTGCATTCCCCTTTGTGGTGCCATTTTTATTATGTACATCGTGCACTACTGCTCGCTGGTGTCTGGCGTTGAGCGCTGCGTATTCACGGCGTTGTGCACCGGGCTGGAACGCAAACTGCTTCGGCCAGTAAGCAAACGAGAATATAACGAGGTCGCGCGAAAAGTCTCGTTATATTTTTGATTCTCAATTACTTTTTATCTATTGGATTTGAGTTAAGAAACTGCAGGCGAAAAAAAACGCTGCCGTGGCAGCGTTTTCTGATTCTCTGGCTGAGAGGATCTTCAAAAGGATACGTTAGCTCGGGTTTTTAGCTAAAACCCGACGTGCTTCGCGATAACGCGTTTTCCAGTAACTGTCGTTTAAACTGGAGATCATCACACCACTGCTGGTGGACGCGTGTACGAAGTTGTCATTGCCGAGATAGATGCCAACATGACGACCCGTCGAACCTGCGCGGAACATGACTAAGTCACCCGGACGCAGTTTGCTGCGTGAAATTTCTTTACCGGTATCCTGCTGCTCGGATGTTGAGCGTGGCAAATCTAAACCAAACTGCTCGCGAAAGGTGCGCTGAACAAAAGCAGAACAATCAATGCCGCGTTTGGTGTCGCCGCCTAAGCGATAACGTACACCTTTCCAGTCACTGTACTGTTCCATGATGCGGGACTTAACGTCCACGTTCTGCACCATTTGTTCAAATTCGTCCTGAGACGCTTGAAGTAAAAAACCATTCTGGTTGTTAACTTCATGATTCTCGTTATTCGCGTTCTGACCGTTATGCGTACTGCTACATGCCGATAAAAGTGTTGCTAATGCTACTGCGGGAAGGATCCGCCTGAGGTATCTCAGTATTGGTTGAGACTTGACCATTATACGTGTGTTCCTTTGATGTCCTTACGACACAATGTCGTCAGCCAGATGACAAAACGGGTTCGAGATTAATAAGTACGACCGCTTAAGACAATTCCTTAATTACTAAAATGTGTTAATGAACACATTTTTGTTTCATAAGGCACCGAATTTTATGCTGCACTCTCACTAATCGGATTTGAGGTTAACCGATTACAGACCGCGTGGCGAGTGCTTTTATATAAATTTTTATAGGTTTTATTGATGTGAAATCAATTCGTAACACAATGGCTACTTTATCATCAACTGGTAGCGAATTAGCGACCAATAAGCGGTGTTATAAGGGGGTAATTCTGGCGCTAAGGCCGATTTTGAGAGGGTTCTGACTGGACAGCTTAGGAAAAGGGCTATTGTTATCAATTTTTCATCATAATGTTTTCTTTTAATAGAAAAAGCTTAGCGTGCTAATAATGAATTTCAGAATTCGATAAGCGCGGATGATCGACTTTTATGATTATTGTCATCCGCGCTTAACAATTATGTGCGCGGCTTATATTTCCCTGGCAGGGCGCGATTAAGCCAATTCACCAGTTTGTCGCTGGCGGGCGTTAATAACCACCAAGGCAATCCCACCAGAACTACGGACAGTGATCCCACCGCAACATCGGTAAACCAGTGCGCGCCCGCCATGATGCGTGGCAGGCCAAATATCACCACAATCAGCAATGCCACCAGAAAGGCGCGGAAACCAAAATAGCGCCACATAAAGCAGGCGAAAATAATCAGCATCATGCCGTGGTCACCCGGGAAACTGGCGCTTGAGGCATCTTTGGCCGGAATACCGGTCAGTTCGCTCACGCGATGGACATTTTCAAAGAACAGCGTCGGGCTGACATGCTGTACCGGAATCAGGTGACCTAACTGATTCAACACCACCGCCGTCAGTAGCATGGTGATGCCGATGGCCAGCATACGACGCTGACCCTGTGGGGTTTCACGACGCCAGAACCACAGATACAGCAGGCCCATGGCCAGCAGCGAAACCGCGTCAAAACCGCGGAAGTTGGTGATCGCCACCAGCAGTGCAAAACCGTGGTGCACCACCATCTGATCGTTGAAGCCAAAGAAGATCGCTTTATCGACACCAAACCAAAATCCGTGGTCTGGCGGCAGATACCAGGAAAAGAACAACATCAAACCCAATGCATTGAGCAGCAGGATGGTGATTAGACGAGATGCGCGCATAAAAAATAGACTCAAAATGAAAAATAACGGGGCAACCTAACGCAGCTATTTTAAACGAATCTTCAACAAAGCGGTTTGCAAAAGGTTCCAGTCAACGGATTGATGATGGATTAACTCAATGCGGCTGTCCGGTGGCGTCGTCGTGCGGGTCTCCATAAAGAAGTCCTCACCCTGGCGATTGATGTTCACCAGACCATCGGCGGTACGCAACACGCCCTTAACCCGATCGACCGGTGCATGCCGCGCCCACTCTAGCGCGGGGATGGTATCGAATACGGTATCAGCATCAAAAATCCAGCCGCAGGCTGCGTATCCCTGGCCTTCATTAAGCGCGCGTCGCCAGCGTGCAGACCCTTCCAGCTTCAGTGCCGCAAGCCCCTGAGGACGAGAAGAGTGCTGGTGATGTACCGCTTCGGGAACCGCACGATCCGCCAATCCAGGCTGGCACAACAGCGCGGGGTCGATATGGCCCCAGGCAGATTCCACTAACTGACGATCACCCAGATTCTGCTGTTGCCATGTGGCTAAACGCTGGCGATCTTCATCGCTCCAGCGATCGCTTTTGTTGGCAATAACGATATCAGCAGCGGTCAGCTGATCGCGGAAATTTTCATTTTCGACCACGCGTTGATCGGCCAACTGGCGCGGGTCAAGCAGAGTGAGGGTTGCATCAACCTGAATCCAGGGTTGATAGACGGCTGCACGTAGCATATCGAGCAACTGTTTGGGATGGCCAAGACCGGTGGGTTCAATAATGAGGCGGTCGGGTTTGGTCTGCTTCAACAGCATATTAAGCCCAACCTGTAACGGCAGACCGTTGACGCAGCACATACATCCGCCGGGGATCTCTTTCAGCGTGGCGCCCCGATCGGCAAGCAGCGCGCCATCAATGCCGATCTCGCCAAACTCGTTAACCAGGATCGCCCAATTTTCGTTGGCTGGTTTGTTGGCAAGTAGATGGAGCAGCGTAGTGGTTTTACCGCTGCCGAGAAATCCGGTTATTACGTTAACGCGCGTCATGACAAACTCCCTATTCAGGCGCGCGGACAACACATCCGGCGCGCACCCCGTTGTTATACTATAACAACCTTCGGCGGCCGGATAAAATCGTGCGGTTAGTCCGCGCGACTCATATAGCGGCGTTCCGCAATATGGATACGAATGCGATCGCCATTGCTCAAATACTCAGGCACCTGAATGGACAATCCGGTGCTCATGCCTGCGGGTTTGGTACGGGCACTGGCAGATGCGCCCTTGATGCCCGGCGAGGTATCGACAATTTCCATATCCACGGTTTGCGGCAGTTCCAGCGCCAGCACCTGACCTTCCATGGTTAATACCTGAATGCCCGGAATGCCACCTTCTGGAATGAACAGCAGCTCTTCTTCAATCTGCTCTTTCTTGAAGATGTAAGGTGTGTAGTCTTCATCATCCATAAACACATATTCGTCACCGTCTATATAGGAGAAGGTAACGGCGCGACGGCTAAGTTGGATGGCATCGATAATATCGTCGCCTTTAAAACGCTCTTCCACTTTCAGGCCAGTGCGCACATCGGTAAAACGCATCTTATACAGGGTTGCCGCACCGCGTGCGCTGGGGCTCTGCACATCAATGTCTTTCACCAGCAACAGTTTGCCGTTCCAGGTGACAGCCATCCCTTTTTTGATTTCATTTGCCTTTGGCATGGTGTGTGACTCGCTTAATGAAGGTTAATGCGCGCCACGTTACTCGCGCCGTGAAAAACAGGCAAGTGAGGCGACGTAAAATTGTTGTCTGTGCATGGCATTCCTCGTGCTGGGCTGCTATTGTCGCGACGAAATCCTTGCAGGAGCGCATGATGTTTTGTCGTGACCAGTGCGGTGCCTGTTGCACAGCCCCTTCCATCTCTTCCCCCATTCCCGGAATGCCGCACGGCAAGCCGGCTAATACCCGTTGCGTTCAGCTTGACGACAATCAACGTTGCAAGATATTTGGCTCTCCTTTGCGCCCAGCAGTCTGTGCCGGATTGCAACCCAGCGCTGAAATGTGCGGCAGTAGCCGTGATGCGGCGATGACGTTCCTGCTAAAGCTGGAAGCCGATACCGCTCCCTGAGTCGTTGCTGACGCTTTGCTGAAGAACTGGCCTAAACTGACTATTGCGTTACAGCAAAAATGTCAGCTTTCAGGGTATGAAAAATCTGAAATCCAAACTGAAGTGTGCGGAACATCAAAAATCTGCTACGCCGATTGCGCATTTTCTTGCCTGCCTAACGTTGCTGTACCATATTCCCTGAAACGTTTCAGCGTTGTCGTCGCGGCTAAGTCCGCAGCGCGCAGCGTATTTTTTCGCCATTAAGCTGAACCGATTCAGTTTCAGCAAGCGAGGAGAAATATGTTCCAGCTCGAAGTTCAGGCCATTCATACCGGTGCGCAGGCACAAAATAAAGAAGAGGCAATCCGCCAGGTTGCAGCTGCGTTAACCGCGGCAGGCAATGTGTCGGAAGGCTACGTTAACGGCATGCTGGCGCGCGAACAGCAGACCACCACGTTTCTGGGCAATGGCATCGCGATCCCCCATGGCACCACTGATACGCGTGATCTGGTGCTGAAAACGGGCGTGCAGGTCTATCAATTCCCGCAAGGTGTGGATTGGGGCGACGGCCAGACGGCCTATGTTGCCATCGGTATCGCCGCAAAATCAGATGAACATCTTGCGCTGCTGCGCCAGCTCACCCACGTTTTAAGTGATGACAGCATTGCAGAGCAGTTGAAAACCGCCTCAGCTGAAGATTTGCGTGCATTGCTAATGGGCGAGAAGCAGGCGGCTGAATTCAAATTCGATACTTCACTGATTGCAGTAGATATCGCAGCCAGTGACCTCATTACCCTACAGGCGCTGAACGCAGGGCGTCTACAGGCCGCAGGCGCGGTAGAAGCATCGTTCGTGGCTGATGTGGTATCCCGTACACCGCTCAGTCTCGGCCAGGGTATCTGGTTAAGCGACAGTACTCACGGCAACCTCAACAGTGCCGTTGCGGTGAGCCGTACGGCCACGCCATTTGTTCATCAGGGTGAGAACGTCGCACTGTTAGTGACGGTTGCCGCCAGCGATGAACGCCCGCTGGAGGTGCTCGGCTACCTGAGCAACCTGCTGCTGAACAACAAAGCTGAACGCCTGCTGAAAGCAGATGCGGCAGGCATTCTGGCACTCCTGACCAGTGAGGTGGACGAGACAGCAGACCTGCTGACTGCTGAATTCACCATTCGTAACGAGCACGGACTGCATGCGCGTCCAGGCACGGCGTTGGTCACCGTTATCAAACAGTTCAACAGCGATATCACCGTCACCAACCTTGATGGCAGCGGCAAACCGGCTAACGGACGCAGCCTGATGAAAGTGGTGGCGCTGGGCGTGAAGAAAGGTCATCGCCTGCGCTTTACCGCCAGCGGTGAAGACGCACAGCAAGCCTTAAACGCCATTGAAGAAGCCATTAATTCAGGCTTGGGCGAGGGGGTTGCATGAGCCGTCGTGTTGCCACAATCACGCTTAACCCAGCCTACGATCTGGTGGGTTACACGCCAGAAATCGAGCGTGGTGAAGTTAACCTGGTGAAAACCACCGGCCTGCATGCTGCAGGTAAAGGCATTAACGTTGCCAAAGTGCTGAAAGATCTCGGTATCGACGTCACGGTTGGTGGATTCCTCGGTAAAGAGAATCAGGATGGTTTCCAGCAATTATTCAGCGAGCTGGGCATCGCCAACCGTTTCCAGGTGGTGCAGGGCCGTACCCGTATCAACGTGAAGCTGACAGAAAAAGACGGTGAAGTCACTGACCTGAATTTCTCTGGCTTTAATGTCACAGCGCAGGACTGGGATCGCTTCACCGCAGATTCACTCACCTGGCTGGGTCAGTTTGACATGGTGTGCGTCAGTGGCAGCTTACCTGCAGGCGTGGCACCAGAAGCGTTTACTAAATGGATGAGCGACCTGCGCACCCTGTGCCCGTGCATCATCTTTGACAGCAGCCGTGAAGCGTTGGTGGCCGGCCTGAAAGCCGCGCCGTGGTTGGTGAAACCGAACCGCCGTGAGCTGGAAATCTGGGCCGATCGCAAACTGCCAACCCTGCAGGACGTGATCGAAGCTGCGCACGAACTGCGTGAGCAGGGCATTGCTCATGTGGTGATTTCCCTTGGTGCGGAAGGCGCACTGTGGGTGAACGCCTCTGGCGAATGGATCGCCAAACCGCCAGCCTGTGAAGTGGTCAGCACCGTAGGCGCGGGTGATTCGATGGTTGGCGGCCTGATTTACGGCCTGCTGATGCGCGAATCCAGCGAGCATACGCTGCGCCTTGCCACCGCCGTGGCTGCGATGGCGGTTAGCCAGAGCAACGTTGGCGTTACCGACCGTACCCAGTTGGCCGCGATGATGGCGCGTGTCGACTTACAACCCGTTAACTAACAGCAGGAGAGCGATAATGAAAACGCTGCTGATAAAAGATTCTTCACTGGGACTGGCATCAGGACATTTGGCTTTAGAACGCCTGCGGGCTGCCGCTGCTCAGGCGGACCTGACCCTGACCGACAACGTGGCCGACGCTGAGCTGGTGCTGGTAGCTGGCCAAAATGTGCCAATTGATGCAGGGCTGGCGGGTAAAACTGTGGCCCTGGTGGATGTCCAGCAGGCGCTGCGTGATCCGCTGGCGGCAATCAATCAGGCCAAGGCGAGCGCGCAGGTATGGCAATCGGCGGCTGTGACAACTGCACCGACAACCGTGCAGAGCAGCGGGCAGAAACGCATCGTTGCTGTTACCGCTTGCCCAACCGGCGTGGCGCATACCTTTATGGCGGCAGAGGCGATTCAGGCCGAAGCCACCAAACGTGGCTGGTGGGTGAAAGTGGAAACCCGCGGTTCTGTCGGTGCAGGCAATGCCATTACACCGGAAGAAGTGGCCGCGGCCGATCTGGTGATCGTAGCAGCCGATATTGACGTTGATCTGGCGAAATTCGCCGGTAAGCCGATGTATCGCACCTCGACCAGCCTGGCATTGAAAAAGACCGCGCAAGAACTGGATAAAGCGCAGGCTGAAGCCAAAACCTATCAGCCGAGCGGCAATCAGGCGGCGAGTACGCAGAGTGACAGCAAAGAGAAAGCCGGTGCCTATCGTCACCTGTTGACGGGCGTGTCTTACATGCTGCCAATGGTCGTCGCGGGCGGCTTGAGCATTGCGCTCTCCTTTGCCTTTGGTATCACGGCGTTTAAAGAGCAGGGCACGTTAGCCGCAGCCTTGATGCAAATCGGTGGCGGCAGCGCGTTTGCGTTGATGGTGCCAGTGCTGGCGGGCTTTATTGCTTTCTCGATTGCGGACCGTCCTGGCCTGACGCCGGGTTTGATTGGCGGTATGATTGCCACCAGCATTAACGCGGGCTTCCTTGGCGGTATCATTGCCGGTTTCATTGCTGGTTATGCCGCGAAGATGCTAAGCAGTAAGGTCAAACTGCCACAGAGTATGGAAGCGCTGAAACCGATCTTGATCATCCCGCTGGTCGCGAGTTTGATCACCGGCTTACTGATGATCTACGTGGTGGGCAAACCGGTTGCGGGTATCATGAGCGGCCTGACCCACTGGCTGGCAAACATGGGCACCGCCAACGCGGTTCTGCTCGGCGCTATTCTCGGTGGCATGATGTGTACCGATATGGGCGGTCCGGTGAACAAAGTGGCTTACGCCTTTGGTGTTGGTCTGCTGAGTTCGCAAACCTATGCACCGATGGCCGCGATTATGGCGGCCGGTATGGTGCCGCCGCTGGCGATGGGCCTGGCGACGATTGTTGCACGTCGTAAGTTCAACAAAGGTCAGCAGGAAGGCGGAAAAGCGGCACTGGTACTCGGCTTGTGCTTCATCTCAGAAGGTGCGATTCCGTTTGCCGCCCGTGACCCAATGCGTGTACTGCCGTGCTGCATCGTGGGTGGCGCAGTGACCGGTGCGATTTCCATGGCGATTGGCGCGAAACTGATGGCACCACACGGTGGTCTGTTCGTGCTGCTGATTCCGGGGGCGATTACGCCAGTGCTGGGTTACCTGATGGCAATCATCATCGGCACCGCCGTGGCGGGTCTCGGTTACGCAGTGCTGAAACGTCCAGAAGAAGAGCTGGCGAAAGCAGCTTAATCTCAAAACCAGGCACATAACGTAGCGGCGCATTTATTGCGCCGCTATCATTTTAACCCTGCTGTTCCGACTTCAACCACGCAATCTCATCTTTCCAGATATCCGGATTAATGGTTTCCAGAATCATCGGAATGCCGTCGAAACGCTTATCCTTCATCAGCCAGCTAAAGACCGTCTTGCCAATGTTGCCTTCGCCCAAACTGTGGTGACGGTCGACCCGACTGCCGAGCGTGCTTTTAGCATCATTCAGGTGCATGCCACGCAGATACTGGAAGCCGACAATGCGCTCAAACTCGGCAAAGGTCGCCACACAATCCTCTTCGGTACGCAGGTCGTAACCCCCGGCGAAGGCATGGCAGGTGTCGATACAGACACCGACACGCGACTTATCTTCTACGTGCTCAATAATGGCGGCGAGATGTTCAAAGCGGAAGCCAAGGTTGCTTCCCTGACCGGCAGTATTCTCGATCACCGCCACCACATTGTTTGTCTTATCCAGCGCGATATTGATCGACTCGGCGATGCGCTTCAGGCAGGCATCTTCTTCAATCTGTTGCAAATGGCTGCCGGGATGGAAATTCAGCAGCGTCAGCCCAAGTTGCTCCGCGCGCTGCATCTCATCCAGGAACGCATCACGGGATTTCTCCAGCGCATCCATCACCGGATGGCCGAGGTTAATCAGATAGCTGTCATGCGGCAGAATCTGCGCTGAGGTAAAGTGATACTGCTCACAGGCCGTTTTGAAGGCATCGATGACTTCACCTGACAGCGGCGCGGCTTTCCATTGGCGCTGGTTCTTGGTGAACAGCGCAAAGGCTGTGGCTTCGAGTTCATGGGCACGGATAACTGCCTGGTCTACGCCGCCTGATGCACTGACGTGTGCGCCGATATATTTCATGCCGCTCTCCTGGTTGGGCGATTGCTGCTGCAAAGGGAACATCATAGCGGATGCAATAGCGCCGTGACATCTTGCATTGGCCCCTGACAGAAAAACGGCACAATGAAACACCTACCAAAATTGGCAGGTGCAAGATTTTGCAAGTTAACTATAGTTTCACAAATCAGTTTCTTTTAACTATAACTATGAAAACAGCCTATAGAAGTACCTTTGATACCGCTTTACAGCATGAAAACCTCAATGTTATCCATAAAATAACTTTAGGTAAGCGCAAGGATATTACCCTCTTTTATAATGGAAACGGCACCGTCGGATTCACCCTGGCCGTTCCCGAAACCGATAACTCACTGGTGCATTTTTACCGCTATGGTGTGAATCACAGTGAGCCGAAAAAGTTATATCGCTCGGAATGCCTCTACTCACGTCGAGAAAACTTCGGCTATCAAGACTGGCTGATCCGCACCATCACCGATGAGTTCACCGCCTGTGACACCGCTCTGGAAGAGTTGATTGGCATGAAATCCTAGTCGCCCTGCAATCTGGCTGGTTTAAACGTAAAATTGGTAATATATTTATCACCAACCAGAATAAGTAATAAGGGACGATGGGATGTTCATGCGCTTGCGCCGCTGGGCACGGCTGATCAAACGTGATGTATTAACACTGTGGTTTGCCTGCCGCGACCCGCGTACGCCATGGTGGTTTAAGCTGATGGCGTTTGGCATTGTGGCGTATGCCCTCAGCCCTATCGACCTCATCCCTGATTTCATTCCCATCATCGGTCTACTGGATGATGCCATTATTGTCCCGCTTGGCGTCATTATTCTGCTGCGCTTATTACCACGTGAAATCCGCATTAGCAGTGCGGAGCGAGCGGAGGTGCAGCGCGCGCGCGGCAAGAAAATCGTCAGTTGGGCCGGATTCGGCCTGACGGTGCTCATCTGGCTGGCGGTGGTGGTTTATCTTGTGCAGCGATACGCAATGTGAGGAGGGCGCATGCACATTACGCTGCGTCAGATTGAAGTCTTTACAGAAGTGCTCAAAAGCGGTTCGACCACCCAGGCGTCACAGGTATTGTCATTGTCGCAGTCAGCCGTCAGTGCGGCGCTGGCCGATCTTGAAAATCAGCTTGGCGTGCAGCTCTTTGATCGCGTCGGTAAACGATTAGTCCTGAACGAGCATGGCCGTCTGCTTTACCCGCGGGCGGTCGGGTTACTGGAGCAGGCCGGTGAGATCGAGCAACTGTTTAAAGAAGACAATGGCGCGATTCGTTTGTTTGCCAGCAGCACCATCGGCAATTATCTGCTGCCGGGGATGATCGCCGCCTATCGCCGCGATTTTCCCACCTTGCCGCTGGAACTCAGCGTAGGTAACAGCCAGGACGCGATCAATGCCGTGGCGGATTTTCGCGTGGATATCGGCCTGATCGAAGGACCATGCCATGAACCGGACATCGTCAGCGAAGCCTGGCTCGAAGATGAACTGGTGGTATTTGCGGCCCCGGATGCCGAGATTCTTCAGCAGCCGATCACCCTGGAAACCCTGGCCGCAGCGCCGTGGATTTTGCGTGAACGGGGGTCGGGCACCCGTGAAATCGTCGATTACTTGCTGCTGTCCCATCTGCCACAGTTTCAACTCGGTATGGAGTTGGGCAACTCTGAGGCGATTAAACATGCGGTGCGACACGGCATGGGTATCAGTTGTTTATCGCGTCGCGTGATCAGTGATTTGCTGGACGCGGGCACCTTAGTGGAAGTGGTTGTGCCCTTGCCACGCCTGACGCGCACGCTTTATCGCATCCATCATCGGCAGAAACATCTGTCGAAAGCATTGAGTCGTTTTCTCTCTTATTGCCGCGAGTGATCGCGGCCTGCTGGACGCGGCTGGCTAATAATTTCGCGACGATTATGAAGGTAACTAATAACCCGACGTGAATGCTATACAGCTTGGGGTTAGCTGCTACAATCGCGCCTTATTTTTATCCAGCATAGCGTTTACACATGCATAATGACTCAAAAACAACACAACAACCTGGATTGCGTCGTGAATTAAAAGCGCGTCATCTCACTATGATCGCCATTGGCGGTTCCATCGGCACCGGCCTGTTTGTCGCCTCGGGTGCCACCATCTCTCAGGCAGGTCCCGGCGGTGCGTTACTCTCCTACGCGCTCATCGGCCTGATGGTTTACTTCCTGATGACCAGCCTCGGTGAACTGGCGGCGTTTATGCCGGTTTCGGGCTCTTTCGCCACCTACGGCTCTAAATACGTTGAAGAAGGTTTTGGCTTCGCGCTGGGCTGGAACTACTGGTACAACTGGGCAGTGACCATTGCGGTGGATTTGGTGGCCTCACAGTTAGTGATGAACTACTGGTTCCCGGATACACCCGGCTGGATCTGGAGCGCACTGTTCCTCGGCCTGATGTTCCTGCTTAACTACATCTCAGTAAAAGGCTTCGGCGAAGCGGAATATTGGTTCTCGTTAATCAAAGTCGCGACCGTGATCATCTTTATCGTGGTTGGCGTACTGATGATCGTGGGCATTATGCGCGGTGCAGAAAATGCCGGCTGGCACAACTGGACCGTTGGCGATGCACCTTTTGCTGGCGGCTTTGCCGCGATGATTGGCGTGGCGATGATCGTCGGTTTCTCGTTCCAGGGAACCGAACTGATTGGTATTGCGGCGGGTGAGTCGCAGGACCCGGCGAAAAACATCCCTCGCGCGGTGCGTCAGGTGTTCTGGCGTATTCTGTTGTTCTATATCTTCGCGATTCTCATCATCAGCCTGATTCTGCCGTATACCGATCCGAAGCTGCTGCACAACGATGTGACTGACATCGCCATCAGCCCGTTCACATTGGTGTTCCAGAATGCCGGTTTGCTGTCAGCTGCGGCAGTGATGAACGCGGTTATTCTGACGGCCGTACTGTCAGCCGGTAACTCCGGGATGTATGCCTCAACGCGCATGTTGTTTAACCTGGCGCAGGAAGGTAAAGCACCCCGCATCTTTGCCAAACTGTCTAAAGGCGGTGTGCCGCGTAACGCGCTGATTGCGACCACTGTGGTGGCGGGGCTGTGTTTCCTCAGCTCGAAGTTCGGTAATCAGGAAGTCTATTTGTGGCTGCTGAATACCTCGGGTATGACCGGTTTTATCGCCTGGTTGGGCATTGCCATCAGCCACTATCGTTTCCGTCGTGGCTATGTGGCACAGGGGCATAACCTTGCCGATCTGCCGTATCGCTCAGGTTTCTTCCCGCTCGGCCCGATTTTTGCCTTCGTGCTGTGTTTGATCATCACGCTGGGGCAGAACTATCAGGCATTTTTGGCAGATCGTATCGACTGGTACGGCGTGGCAGCCACCTACATCGGCATTCCATTGTTCCTGCTGATTTGGTTGGGTTACAAGCTGGCACGCGGCTCACGTTTCGTGAAGTACAGCGAAATGGAATTCCCAACGTTTAAAGAGTGATGTTTTAAACGCGCGATGAATCGCGCCGCTACTTTCGTGTGCAACCAGCTGTAGCGGCGCGATTCATCGCGCAATGTCACCAGCGCAAATCCTTTTTCGTGTGTAACCAGCTGTAGCGGCGCGATTCATCGCGCATTCTCACCCGCACAAATCCTTTTGGGCTTTGTAACACAGTTATAATTGATAATTATTATCACCTGCACTATTGTGGCTGCCGTTATGATTTCGACAAGAAACAGGTAGAACAATGCAGACCACGGACTCCGCGCTGCTGGCCGATAATGGCCATCAAACCGATACCATGACGCGTTATCGTCAGGTATTGCGACAGCGCCTGATGCTGATTGGTGTACTGGTGCTGGCGATACTGGCTTCAGTCATCCTTGATTTCACCCTTGGCCCGGCCGGGCTCTCCCTTGATACCTTATGGCAAACGCTGACGCACCCCGATGCGGTAGATGCGGGTACGCGCGTTATCGTCTGGGACATTCGCTTGCCGTATGCCTTGATGGCCGTGGTGGTCGGCTTCTCATTGGGCCTGGCGGGTGCTGAGATGCAAACCATCCTGAACAACCCGCTGGCGAGCCCCTTTACCCTTGGCGTCTCTTCTGCAGCGGCCTTCGGCGCGGCGTTGGCAATTATTCTGGGTATCGGTATTCCCGGTGTGCCGGATCAGTGGTTTATCTCCGCCAATGCCTTTGTTTTCGCACTGTTTGCGGCGTTAATGCTGGATGGCGTGACGCGCTGGACCAAAGTGTCTACTTCGGGCGTGGTGCTGTTTGGTATCGCCCTGGTGTTCACCTTCAATGCGCTGGTTTCCATGATGCAGTTCATCGCCAGTGAAGATACCCTGCAAGGCCTGGTGTTCTGGACCATGGGCAGCCTGGCGCGTGCCTCTTGGGAAAAACTCGGTGTGTTGACCGCTGCGTTTGCCATTTTGATTCCGTTCTCGATGCTCAGCAGTTGGAAACTCACCGCGCTGCGCCTGGGCGAAGATCGCGCGGTCAGTTTTGGTATTGATGTGCGCCGTTTGCGCCTCGCCACCTTATTGCGCATCAGTATCCTTTCTGCTTTAGCCGTGGCTTTTGTCGGACCGATTGGTTTTATCGGTCTGGTGGCGCCGCATATTGCGCGCATGATGTTTGGTGAAGATCACCGCTATTATCTGCCAGCCAGTGCACTGGTCGGGGCATTAGTCTTGTCGCTGGCTTCGGTGGCGTCTAAGAACCTGATCCCAGGCGTGATCATTCCTGTCGGCATCGTGACCTCGCTGGTCGGTGTGCCGTTCTTCCTGAGTATTATTCTGCGTCATCGGGGGACGGTGTAATGGAACAAGGATTACGTCTCAGCCATTTCTACGCCGGTTATCCGAAGCGGAAAGTCATTGAAGACCTCAATGTACCCGAACTGCCGCGCGGCAAAATCACCGTGCTGCTTGGTCCTAATGGTTGTGGTAAGTCGACGCTGTTGCGCGCATTGGCGGGCTTAAGCAAAGGGCAGGGCGAACTGTGGCTAAATGGCGAAGAGTTGATGTCGCAGCCGTTTGCACGTCGTGCACAGCGCGTGGTGTATCTGCCGCAGAGTCTACCAGCCGGCGTGCACCTGCATGTGCTGGAATCGATTATCGTGGCGCAGCGTGCGTCCGGCGGGTTACACAGCGCCTCCAGCGAAGCGGAGATCATGCATCTGCTGGAACAGCTGGGGATCTCGCATCTGGCGATGCGCTATCTCGATCAGCTCTCCGGTGGGCAAAAGCAACTGGTTGGCCTGGCGCAATCGCTGATTCGTCGCCCGGAACTACTGCTGCTGGATGAACCCTTAAGCGCGCTCGATTTAAACTATCAGTTCCACGTCATGGACTTAGTGCGTCGCGAAACGCGCCTGCGCAATATCGTCACTGTAGTGGTGGTGCATGATATTAACATCGCGCTGCGTCATGCCGATCATGCTTTGATGTTGAAAGATGGCGGATTGCTGGCGGACGGTGAGCCGTCACAGGTGATCACGCCAGAAACACTGGCACAGGTATATGGTGTGCGCGGCCGTATAGAGCACTGCTCGCAAGGTATGCCGCAAGTGATGATTGATGGGCTGGTGGCGGAGTCGCTGGTCTAACCGTTGCAAGACATGAATAGCGTCTGATTCGGTACGGTGCGCCCTCTAGGCCACCCGAATTCAGGAGCGTGCGTGGGCACGCTCCTGAAGGCATTACACCAACAAATGCTTCGCGTGGAAGCGCAGGTGGTCTTCAACAAAGCTGGCAATGAAGAAGTAGCTGTGGTCGTAACCCGGCTGCACACGCAGTTCCAGCGGGAAACCTTGCTCACGTGCCACAGCTTCCAGGCGATCCGGGCGCAACTGGTCCGCGAGGAACTGATCGCTATCCCCTTGGTCGATTAAGATCGGCAAACGCTGTTCTACTTCACGCATCAACAGGCAGCTATCCCATTCGCGCCAGGTCTGGTGATCCTCACCCAAATAGGCGCTGAACGCTTTTTGTCCCCATGGCACTTCCGTCGGGTTAACTATGGGCGCAAACGCCGATGCCGAAGCAAAACGTCCACCGAGACGCAGCGCCAGTACCAGCGCGCCATGTCCTCCCATCGAGTGTCCCATCACCGATTGACGATCGCTGAGCTTGAAGTTATCGGCGACCAGCGCAGGTAACTCCGCACTGAGATAATCAAACATGCGGTAGTGAGCAGCCCAAGGCTGCTGCGTGGCATTCAGGTAGAAGCCCGCGCCCTGGCCGAGATCGTAACCGCTGTCGTTGGCGACCTCATCACCGCGTGGGCTGGTGTCCGGCATAATCAGCACCAAACCCAGCTCAGCGGCAACGCGCTGCGCACCGGCTTTGGTGGTGAAATTCTCGTCAGTGCAGGTCAGCCCCGCGAGAAACCACACCACTGGCGGTGGCGCATCATCCTGCGGCGGTGGCAAGAAGATGCTGAAGGTCATCGGGCAGTTCAAAACGGCTGACTGATGACGCCAGCGCTGCTGCCAGCCGCCAAAAATGCGGTGCTCTTCCAACAGTTCCAAAGTGGATGGCATAACGTCTCCTGATTACTTGTTGAAATGCACCACCGAACGAATCGATTTCCCTTCATGCATCAGGTCAAAGGCGTCGTTAATCTCTTCCAGCGGCATGGTGTGCGTGATGAAGTCATTCAGTGCAAACTTGCCATCAAGGTAATCCTGCACGATGCCAGGCAACTGGGTGCGGCCTTTCACGCCACCAAACGCCGAACCACGCCATACGCGACCGGTCACTAGCTGGAACGGACGGGTTGAAATCTCTTCACCTGCACCGGCTACGCCAATAATCACGGATTCGCCCCAACCTTTGTGACAGCACTCGAGTGCTGAACGCATCACGTTGACGTTACCGATACATTCAAAGGAGAAATCCACGCCGCCATCGGTCAGCTCAACAATCACATCCTGAATCGGCTTATCGTAGTCTTTCGGGTTAATCAGATCGGTGGCACCCAGTTTGCGCGCCAGATCGAATTTGCTGGTGTTCAGGTCGATACCGATGATGCGACCGGCTTTCGCCATTTTCGCGCCAATGATCGCGGACAAACCGATGCCGCCTAAGCCGAAGATCGCGACGGTATCGCCTTCTTTCACTTTGGCGGTGTTCATTACCGCCCCCATGCCGGTGGTGACACCGCAACCCAGCAGGCATACTTCTTCCAGTGGCGCTTCTTTGCTGATTTTTGCCAGAGAGATTTCAGGTACCACAGTGTACTCAGAGAAGGTTGACGTCCCCATGTAGTGGAAGATCGGCTGACCGTCTTTAAAGAAGCGGGTAGTGCCGTCAGGCATCAGACCCTTACCTTGCGTCGAGCGAATCGCCTGACACAGGTTGGTTTTGCCTGAGAGACAGAACTTACATTTGCCACACTCTGGCGTGTAAAGCGGGATCACGTGATCGCCGACCGCCACGCTGGTGACGCCTTCGCCCACGGCTTCCACCACACCGCCGCCTTCGTGACCGAGGATCGCCGGGAACACGCCTTCAGGATCCTTGCCTGACAGGGTGTAAGCATCGGTGTGGCATACGCCAGTCGCCACGATGCGCACCAGCACTTCGCCTTTTTGCGGTGGCATCAGATCCACTTCTTCAATTTTCAGCGGTTCGCCAGCTGCCCAGGCAACGGCGGCACGGGTTTTAATCATGTTCATGCGATCTTTCTTCCTATGAGTGTCGTGATTCAAAATTAATAAAACTCACTCAGCGGTCTGCAGCGGATGCAGCAATTCGTCGTTGAGCGGGCGGTCGTCAAACATTTCAATAATCAGATACTTCAGCGCTTCGACGTTCGGCGTGAAGGCATCGCGGCGCCACATCAGCCAGGTGGCGGTGTCGCGATACGCGGGTGGCAAGATATGTTCCTGCACGCGTGCGCGCGCTGGCATTTGCGCCAGTACCGACGCGGGGATCATCGCTACGCCGCCGCCAGCCGCTACGCAGGCCACCATGGCGTGATAGGACTGAATCTCCATCACGCTATTCGGTGAAGTCTGGCTCTCGCGATACCAGGACTCCAGTTTGGTGCGGTAGGAGCAGCTATTGCCAAAAGCAAACAGCGTGTCGTTCTGCGTGTCACGCGCGTTGTGAATCGGTCCGTGATCGAGACTGGTGATCAGCACCATTTCTTCGCGGAAGGCAATGCAGCCATTGAGGTCATCATGGGTAGCTGGACCATCCACTAATGCGGCTGCCAGCGTGCCAGCGCGCACTTTATCGATGATATCGCCCGAAGTACCGGTCACCAGCGATAGCGCCACCGTGGGAAATCGTTGATGATAGGCCGCCAGCAGGGCGGGCAAGCGCGTGGCTGCCGTACTTTCCATGGAACCGAAAGCAAAGTTGCCACCCGGTTCTCCGGCGCGCGCCATATTCAGCGCCTCATCACTCAGACTCAGAATACGCTGGGCGTAGTTAAGAAAATTGTGCCCCATTGGCGACAGGCGGATACGTTGTTTCTCACGGATAAACAGATCAACGCCAATCTCTTCTTCCAACTGGCGCAGACGTGTTGTGAGATTTGAGGGCACGCGATGCAGTAATTCTGCGGCGCGTGCCAGCGAACCGGTCTCGGCCACAGAACAGAACATGCGGAGTTGTACTAAATCCATATTCTCTTCTCGTAAACAACTTAGTTAATATTATTCACTTTTCGTGAGTGTAAACGTCATGCATGCTGCTGACAAGTGTAAAAAGATCATCAACTGAGGTCAGAATGGCGTTTCGTGTCGCGCTTAGCGCGTTTTTAAGTTTAGTGGTTGCGATGGGTATTGGGCGGTTTGCATTCACGCCGCAGGTGCCGTTAATGATCCAGGATCATCAACTGACCCTGACCAGCGCCAGTCTGGTGGCGGCGCTCAACTATCTGGGATATCTGTTTGGCTCTTTTGATGCCATGCGCGCGCGTCAACGCGTCGAGTGGCGTTTGCAGGCGGGTGTTTGGGGGGCGGTGATTCTGACGCTGCTCTCTGCCTGTGTCAGCGGCCCCTGGCTGCACGGCCTGATCCGCTTCCTGATAGGCTGTGCCAGCGGTTGGGCGATGGTGCTGGTTGCCGCATGGAGCAACGAACAACTGTTGCATCATGGGCGATCAGGCCTTTCGGCTGCAGTGTTTGCCGGGCCTGGCACCGGCATCTTTATCAGCGGTATGTTGGCCGTTGCGCTGCATGCCAGTGGCGCGAGTGCCACCTTTGCGTGGGCCGCTTACGGTCTGCTGGCGCTGCTGTTGATTGCCGCTATTGCCCGCTTCCTGCCGCGCACCGGTCAGTTACATCGCCCCGATCAGGCACCTGCACCCTTGGTACTGAATGGCAATCTGAAGCGTCTGGTATTGAGCTATAGCCTGGCGGGATTTGGCTACATTTTGCCCGCGACCTTCCTTTCGCAAATGACGGCAGCCCGCTTCCCGGATAGCGCATTAGCGCAATTTGTCTGGCCTGTGTTTGGTGGCGCGGCGGTCATCGGTATCGTGCTGGGCATTCTGACGCGGCGTTGGGGCAGTAGCCATGTACGCCTTGCACTCGTGCTGTGGGCGCAGGCGCTGGGCGTCATCGCCACCATCGTGATGCCCGGCCTGAACGGCTTATTAATCGGTGCTTTGTTGGTGGGCGGCGGCTTCCTGTGTGTGGTGCAGCTTGCACTGCAATATGGTCGGGAACTGGCACCGCATCATGCGCGCTATCTGGCAGGACTACTGACCACCGGTTACGCGGTGGGGCAGTTGGGCGGGCCGCTACTCTCATGGATTTCCAGCCTGTTGTGGCATCGGCTCGACCCGGCATTGTGGGTGGCCGGAGCAGGTCTGATCGTGGCTGGCCTGCTGGTGTTACGTCGTTCGACACCATGAAAAGCTTTCATCTCCAATCGGATTGATTGCTGGATTAAGCGCGCGTTGTGTTTCACAATACGCGCTCAGAAATTCCCCCGCAGGCTAAGACCTGCGGGCGCATCACCTGCCGGAGAAAGAGTACGATGAGCACCTTAAGTCAGGAAGCCGCCCTGGTTCACGAAGCGCTGTTGGCGCGTGGTCTGGAAACGCCTTTACGCGCCCCGGTGCGCGAGATGGATGACGAAGCCCGTAAGCGTGAAATCGCCGGTCATATGACCCAAATCATGCAGCTGTTGAATCTGGATCTGGAAGACGACAGTCTGATGGAGACCCCGCATCGCATCGCTAAGATGTATGTGGATGAAATTTTCTCAGGGCTGGATTACGCCAATTTCCCGAAAATTACCGTCATCGAAAATAAGATGAAGGTCGATGAAATGGTCACCGTGCGCGATATCACCCTGACCAGTACCTGTGAACACCATTTCGTGATCATCGATGGTAAAGCCACCGTTGCTTATATCCCGAAAGAGAAGGTGATTGGCCTGTCGAAAATCAACCGTATTGTGCAGTTCTTTGCTCAGCGTCCGCAGGTGCAAGAGCGCCTGACTCAGCAAGTGCTGGTGGCGCTGCAAACTCTGCTGGGTACCAACAATGTCGCGGTTTCTATTGATGCGGTGCACTACTGTGTGAAAGCGCGCGGCGTGAAAGATGCCACCAGCGCCACCACCACCACATCACTGGGGGGCTTGTTCAAGTCCAGCCAGAACACGCGTCAGGAGTTCCTGCGCGCGGTACGTCACAGCTAATCCTGTTGGGCGGCCAATTGCCGCCCGTTTTCACCTCTCTTCAGGGCACTCGATGCAACGCTATCTCGCGCTGGATTTCATTCGTGGTTGCGCCATTCTCGGCATTCTGCTGCTCAATATCGTCGGTTTTGGCTTGCCCTCGGCGGCTTATCTCAACCCGGCGTGGCGGGGGAGTCTCTCGCTGTCTGATGCCTGGACATGGGCGATCATGGATGGCCTGGCGCAGCTGAAATTTCTGACGCTGTTTGCTTTGCTGTTTGGTGCGGGCCTCTCGTTGCAAATACCGCGTGGCAGTCGCTGGATATCGGCGCGCCTGTCGTTGTTGGTTCTGCTGGGGTTCATTCATGCCATCTTCTTCTGGGAAGGCGACATCCTGCTCGACTATGGTCTGATCGGGCTGATTATATGGCGCATGCTGCGCGAAGTTCCCTCGGATAAGGCGCTGTTGCAAACGGGGACGCTACTCTATCTGATGGGATGCGGCGTGCTTTTGGTGTTTTGGGGTATCTCCGGCACTGAACCGGGCCGTTCGTGGTTACCGGGTGCCGCAGATATCGAGTACGAAAGCTACTGGAAGCTGATCGGTGGATGGGAAGCGGTGCAGAATCGCTTTGATCACCTCTCTTCCAGCCTGATGGCCCTCGCGGCACAGTATGGCTGGCAATTGGCGGGATTAATGTTGATTGGCGCCGCGTTAATGCGCAGCGGCTGGCTGAAAGGAGAATTTAGCGTACAGCACTATCGTCGTTCGGCCGCGTTGTTGCTGACCATTGGCTGGCTGATCGCCATTCCTGGCATTGTGGCGCAGTGGCTGCTGAATTGGGAATTTCGCTGGAGTGGTTTCTTACTGCAACTGCCGCGCGATCTGGCCAGCCCATTTGTCAGCCTCGGGTATGCCGCACTGTGCTTTGGTTTCTGGCCGCAAATCGGTCATACGCGAATCAGTCATGCTATTCAGTGTGTCGGCCGCATGGCGCTGAGCAATTACCTGTTACAGACCCTGATCTGCACCACCTTATTCTATCGCTTTAACCTGTTCCTGAAGTTCGATCGCTTGCACCTGCTGGCGCTGGTGCCTGCGGTATGGCTGGTCAATATCCTGTTCTCGGTGTTGTGGTTACGCTATTTCCCTCAGGGGCCAATGGAGTGGATATGGCGCAAGTTAACGCGACTCGCCGCAGGAAAACCCGAGAATTATCCCCGCATCAGATAATGACGTTCATCACAAAGGTTGCAGATTTGTATGTAACCGTTTTCATCCGTGTGACGTAATTCACGCAGCGGAACAAAATGCCCTGACAGAATAGCGCCGTTACGCGCCAGTCGCGCATTTTCTTCCTCTGTGGAACAGCTGCATGATAACGATCCGAGATGTCGCCCGTCAGGCCGGTGTGTCAGTAGCCACCGTGTCGCGTGTGCTCAATAACAGCAGTGCAGTCACCCCTGATACCCGTGAAGCTGTGCTTCAGGCCGTGGAATCACTGGGATATCGCCCCAACGCCAACGCGCAAGCCTTAGCCACTCAAGTCAGCGACACCATCGGTGTCGTGGTGATGGATGTCTCCGACCCTTTCTTTGGCGCGCTGGTGAAAGCGGTAGATACCGTGGCACAGCGTGTGCACAAACACGTGTTAATTAGCAACTCCTGGCATCAGGAAGAGAAAGAACGCCATGCCATTGAAGTGTTAATCCGCCAGCGCTGTAACGCCTTAGTGGTGCACGCGAAAACGCTTTCAGACGCAGAATTGACCGGTTTTATGGATCAGGTTCCGGGTATGGTATTGATAAACCGAACTATTCCCGGCTATGAGCACCGCTGTGTCTGCCTGGATAATGTCACCGGATCGCTGATGGCAACGCGCATGTTGTTACAACAGGGGCATCAACGCATCGGTTATCTCAGCTCCAGCCATCCCATCGAAGACGTGACACAGCGGCGCGAAGGCTGGCTGCAGGCCTTGTCAGAGCAGGGGATTCGTCCGCAGGAGTCATGGATTGCCCAGGGTGAACCCGACATGCAAGGCGGGGAAGCGGCTATGGTTGAGTTACTGGGCCGTAACCTGCATTTAACCGCCGTATTTTCTTACTGTGACGGCATGGCGGCGGGGGCACTGACTGCATTAAAAGACAATGGCATTCAGGTGCCGCAGCACTTTTCGGTGATTGGTTTTGATGATATTCCCATCTCGCGCTATACCGATCCGCAACTGACCACGGTTCGCTATCCTATTGTTTCTATGGCAAAACTTGCGACTGAGCTGGCGTTGAAAGGCGCCGCCGGAGAGCTGGATCCCGAATCTACCCACTGCTTTATGCCTACGGTGGTTCGTCGCCATTCGGTTGCCCAGCGGCAAATTGTGGAGTCGGTCACTAATTCAGGCGATAGCGCAGTGTAACCGTTTCCAATCTGTGATTACATTCACAGTTAATTAACATGGCGCTCACTATGATGGCAGCGTCTTACCGGACTGAAACATCATGTAACGCCGGGTTTTCCTTCTCCGGTCAGGTTTCAGTAGCCGATTGAAATAGTTCACAACACTCTTCAGGAAGCGTTTACGTACAGGGAAGTCAGGATTGCGATGGTGGCCCGGCTTTGCGTTACGCGTCCGCCCCATAAATGAGTTTGAACCGACTGCGTTGGTTGCCCGCAGGCAGCACAGCGCGATGATATGCCCTACATAAAAAACCGGAGATACCATGAATAAGAAGGTTTTCACGCTCACAGCACTGGTTGCCAGCATGATGTTTGGTGCAACTGCGCACGCCGCCGATACCCGCATTGGCGTGACCATTTATAAATACGACGACAACTTTATGTCTATGGTTCGCAAGGACATCGACAGCGAAGCCAAAAAACTGGGTGGCATTCAGTTGCTGATGAATGACTCGCAGAACAGCCAGTCTACCCAGAACGACCAGATTGACGTGTTGATGGCCAAAGGCGTGAAAGCGCTGGCTATTAACCTGGTTGACCCTGCAGCTGCGGCTGTAGTGATCGACAAAGCGAAAGCCAACGACGTGCCAGTGGTGTTCTTCAATAAAGAACCTAACGCTAAAGTGCTGGCCAGCTATCCTAAAGCCTACTACGTGGGCACCGATTCTAAAGAGTCTGGCATCATCCAGGCGAAGCTGATCGAGAAACACTGGAAAGCGACACCAGCCTGGGATCTGAACAAAGATGGCCAGATTCAATTTGCGTTGCTGAAAGGCGAACCCGGCCACCCAGATGCCGAAGCACGTACTAAATACGTGATCGAGACGCTGAACACCGATGGTCTGAAAACGCAGCAGCTGGCGATGGATACCGCGATGTGGGATACCGCACAGGCAAAAGACAAAGTTGATGCGTGGCTGTCTGGCCCGAACGGCAACAAAATTGAAGTAATCATCGCTAACAACGATGCGATGGCAATGGGTGCGGTTGAAGCGCTGAAAGCCCACAACAAAACCAACATTCCGGTGTTTGGTGTGGATGCCCTGCCAGAAGCACTGGCGTTGGTGAAATCTGGCGCGATGGCAGGTACCGTACTGAACGATGCGGAAAACCAGGCGAAAGCCACCATTGATATCGCGAAGAACCTGGCCGATGGCAAAGAGCCAACTGCGGGTACTAACTTCAAGATGGAAAACAAAATTGTACGTGTTCCTTACGTACCAGTAGATAAAGAAAACCTGTCTCAGTTTGTGAAGTAATCCGTCCTGGGCGCGGCAGGTTTGCCGCGCCTTATTGCATCTGACCCACGTTTTATTTAGCCAGGTAAATTATGGCCAGTGAGAATCCGACCACACAGCGTGAATATCTGCTGGAGATGACGAATGTCTCGAAATCATTTCCAGGGGTGAAAGCCTTAGATAATGTGAATTTAAAAGTGCGGCCGCACTCTGTCCATGCCTTAATGGGCGAAAACGGCGCCGGGAAATCCACATTATTAAAATGCCTGTTTGGGATTTATAAAAAGGATACGGGGAGCATCCTGTTTCAGGGTGAAGAAATTGATTACAAGAGTTCCAAAGAAGCGCTGGAAAACGGCGTCTCAATGGTGCATCAGGAATTAAACCTGGTATTACAACGCAACGTGATGGATAACATGTGGCTTGGCCGCTATCCGCGCAAAGGTGTGTTTGTCGATCAGGATAAAATGTATCGCGATACCAAAGCGATCTTTGACGAATTAGATATTGATATCGATCCGCGCGATAAAGTCGCCAATCTGTCTGTTTCACAAATGCAGATGATTGAAATTGCCAAGGCATTCTCCTATGACGCGAAAATCGTCATCATGGATGAGCCAACGTCGTCGCTGACCGAAAAAGAAGTTAACCACTTATTTACGATTATCCGTAAGCTGAAAGATCGCGGCTGCGGCATTGTGTATATCTCGCACAAAATGGAAGAAATTTTCCAACTGTGCGATGAGATTACCATCTTACGTGATGGGCAGTGGATCGCCACCCAGCCGCTGGAAGGGCTGGATATGGATAAGATCATCGCCATGATGGTGGGTCGCTCACTGAACCAGCGTTTTCCGGACAAAACCAACGTGCCGGGGGAAACCATTCTTGAGGTGCGTCATTTAACCTCGCTGCGCCAGCCATCGATTCGCGATATCTCCTTCGACCTGCGTAAAGGCGAGATTTTGGGGATTGCGGGGCTGGTCGGCGCGAAGCGTACCGATATCGTAGAAACCTTGTTTGGTATTCGCGAGAAGTCGGGCGGCACGATTAAGCTGCACGGCAAAGCGATTAATAATCACAGCGCCAATGAAGCCATTAACCATGGTTTTGCGCTGGTGACGGAAGAGCGCCGCTCAACCGGTATTTATGCATATCTTGATATTGGCTTTAACTCGCTTATTTCCAATATTAAAAAGTATAAATCCAGTATGGGGCTGCTTGATAACAAACGGATGAAAAGTGATACCCAATGGGTGATTGATTCGATGCGTGTTAAAACGCCGGGTCATCATACGCAAATTGGTTCGCTTTCCGGTGGTAACCAACAGAAGGTCATCATTGGTCGCTGGTTATTAACTCAGCCGGAAATTTTGATGCTTGATGAGCCGACGCGCGGTATTGACGTTGGGGCGAAATTCGAAATTTACCAGCTTATTTCAGAATTGGCGAAGAAAGAGAAAGGCATCATTATTATCTCTTCTGAAATGCCAGAGTTGTTGGGCATTACCGACCGTATTTTAGTGATGAGTAATGGCCTGGTAGCGGGCATTGTCGAGACCAAAACGACCTCGCAGAATGAAATCCTGCGTTTAGCGTCATTACACCTTTAATGAAGCAAGGGCTTTAACATGAAAGCGACTACTAAAAAGAATGCGCTAACCTGGTTAAAAGAGGGCGGCATTTACGTTGTCCTGTTGGTACTGCTGGCGATTATTATTTTCCAGGATCCGACATTTTTAAGTTTAATGAACCTGAGTAACATTCTGACCCAATCCTCAGTGCGTATTATTATTGCGCTGGGCGTGGCCGGATTGATTGTTACGCAGGGTACCGACCTGTCAGCGGGGCGTCAGGTTGGCCTGGCCGCGGTAGTAGCCGCCACGTTGCTGCAATCGATGGACAACGCCAACAAGGTATTCCCACATCTGGATACCGTTCCGATTCCACTGGTTATTCTGACCGTGTGCATCATCGGGGGTGTGATTGGCCTGGTGAACGGCGTGATCATTGCTTACCTGAAGGTGACGCCGTTTATCACCACACTGGGCACCATGATCATCGTTTACGGTATTAACTCGCTGTACTACGACTTTGTGGGCGCTTCACCGGTTGCCGGTTTTGATTCAGGTTTCTCCAATTTCGCTCAGGGCTTCTTGCGCTTTGGTGACTTTAAGCTGTCGTTCATCACCTTCTACGCGATCATCGCTATCATCTTCGTGTGGATTTTGTGGAACAAAACGCGCTTCGGTAAGAACATCTTTGCTATCGGCGGCAACCCGGAAGCAGCACGTGTTTCTGGCGTTAACGTCCCGTTAAACCTGATTCTGGTGTATGCCCTGTCCGGTGTGTTCTATGCCTTCGGCGGGATGTTGGAAGCGGGCCGTATCGGCAGCGCCACCAACAACCTCGGCTTTATGTATGAACTGGATGCGATCGCGGCCTGTGTGGTCGGCGGCGTGTCGTTTGCCGGTGGTGTGGGCACGGTGGCAGGCGTGGTGACCGGTGTGATCATCTTCACCGTAATCAACTACGGCTTGACCTATATCGGCGTTAACCCTTACTGGCAGTACATCATCAAGGGCGGCATCATTATCTTCGCGGTAGCACTGGATTCACTGAAGTACGCACGTAAAAAATAAGACCGACACACAGCAACATCACAGCAAAAGGCCGCGAACATCGCGGCCTTTTTTTACCTTCACTGAATCAGCACGTTCACTTCTGCAACTTCTCTTCCAGATCCAGAAGTTGCTCAGGCGTCACCGCTGGATAACTCTGCGCATCTTCTGGCACTTCATGCACGGCTGGAATCGGCACCAGCGGCCCGAGGAAGCGTGGCTCACGTTTCATCAGGTACAAATCTGCCAGCGCCCCTAAACGTGCCCCGACCTCGCGGAAACGCACTGACAGCATATTTTTAGGTGACGGGACGGCATAACACTGCGCCTGAATACCCAGGTGCTGGGCAATAAACAGCGCGCGCTCGCAGTGGAAGCGCTGAGTAATAATGATGAAGTCGTTGGTATCGAACACTTTGCGCGTGCGCACGATCGAATCCAGCGTACGGAAGCCGGCATAATCCAGCACGATATCCGAGGGATCGACACCCGCTTTTATCAGATCGCGGCGCATGGTCATCGGTTCGTTATAGCTTTGCTGCGCATTATCACCGCTCAACAGCAGATAGTTCACCTTGCCACTGTTATAGGCGTTAAGCGCACCCTGAATGCGATAGAGGTAATACTGATTAATCACACCGGTGCGGTAATACTTGGCGGTACCTAAGACCACACCGACCTGACGATGCGGCAAAGAGGTGACATCTTCGTAAATAAAGGGAGCGGTTTTCCAGCTGATCCAGCGATCCAGGCCGAGCGCGGTCGCCACCATCAATAAGATGATGAAAAACAGACCAAAGAAAACGCGTTTAATCATGCGCGTAAGCACTCGGTTGGTGAAAAATCGGATGGCTATACCCAAAATAATTCGAGTTGCAGGAAGGCGGCAAGTGCATGAATCCTCAGGAGCTTACTGAAGTAAGTGACTGAGGTGAATGCATGTAGCCAACGCGCCTGCAACTTGAAGTATGAAGGGTATAAAGGCTACTTGAGGCGGGGACAGTAAGCAAGTTAACGCCGATTGGCTGGTGTTTTTTTAAGCGCAGCCGGTACTGATTTCCCGGCTGCGCTGCCTTATCAGATCGAGGTACGGCGATAGTGACGATACTGCGGCAGCCAGAAGTTGTTATTCACGGCTTTTGACAGCACATCTTCTGACGTCACCACAGCCACACCGGCCAGTTGCGCCGCTTTGCCCACTTCCATGGCGATCAGTTTTGACACGCCCTGAATGTGTTTAAGCTCTGGCAGTACTGGACCTTCACCGTCATTCACCAGCGGTGAGCAGTCAGCCAGTGCACGACTGGCGGTCATCAGCATGGAGTCGGTGATGCGTGTTGCACCCGCCGCAATCACGCCCAAACCAATGCCAGGGAAAATATAGGAGTTGTTACACTGGGCAATCGGATAGGTTTTGCCTTTCCAGGTCACCGGCGCAAAGGGGCTGCCCGTGGCGACCAGCGCTTCGCCATCGGTCCAGGCGATGATATCTGCCGGGGTGGCTTCGACACGAGAGGTCGGGTTAGACAACGGCATCACAATTGGACGCTTGGTGTGCTTGTGCATCTCACGGATGATCTCCTCCGTGAACAGCCCCGGCTGGCCAGATACGCCGATTAAGATATCCGGCTTGGCGTTGCGCACGACATCCAGCAGCGAAATCGAATCGCTGGTCACATCCCAATCCTTCAGATTGTCGCTCTTCTGCACCAGTTTGCTCTGGAAATCGAGCAGGTTTGGTAGTTTGTCGGTCAGCAGGCCAAAGCGATCCACCATCATCACGCGTGAACGGGCTTCGTCGTCGCTGAGTCCTTCAGACTTCATCTGCGCAATGATCTGCTCGGCGATACCACAGCCGGCGGAACCTGCACCGAGGAACACCACTTTCTGCTCACACAGGCGGCTACCGGCTGCACGGCTGGCGGCGATCAAGGTGCCCACGGTAACGGCAGCGGTGCCTTGAATGTCATCATTAAAGCAGCAAACTTCATCGCGATAGCGTTCCAGCAGCGGCATGGCATTTTTCTGCGCGAAGTCTTCAAACTGCAACAGCACGTTCGGCCAGCGGCGTTTTACCGCCTGGATGAACTCATCAACAAAGGCTTCGTACTCTTCGCCGGTGATGCGCGGATGACGCCAGCCCATATACAACGGGTCGTTCAGCAACTGCTGGTTATTGGTACCGACATCCAGCACCACAGGCAGGGTGTAGGCCGGGCTGATCCCACCACAGGCGGTATACAGTGACAGCTTACCGATGGGAATGCCCATGCCGCCGATACCCAGGTCACCCAGACCCAGAATACGTTCGCCATCGGTGACCACAATCACTTTTACGTTCTGCTTGGTGGCGTTCTGCAGCATGTCTTCAATCCGGTCGCGGTTGTTATACGAGATGAAAACACCGCGTGCGCGACGATAGATTTCTGAGAAGTGTTCACAGGCCGCGCCGACTGTTGGGGTGTAGATAATCGGCATCATCTCTTCCAGATGATTGTCGAGCAGACGGTAGAACAGGGTTTCGTTGGTGTCCTGGATGTTACGCAGATAGACGTGCTTGTCGTTATTGTTTTTGAAATCCAGGAACTGACGCCAGGCGCGTTCGGCCTGCTCTTCGATGGTTTCAACGGCTTCAGGGAGTAGGCCGTTGAGGTTGAATTCGTTACGTTCTTCCAGGGTGAATGCGCTGCCTTTATTCAGCAGCGGAAATTCCAGCAGGATCGGACCCGCATAAGGAATATACAGCGGGCGTTTACTTTCGTAGTCGAGTTCCATGCAGTGTTTGCTCCGGTTGCAGTGTTTTCTGACGCTCACGGGAAAAGGTAACGCCAGTCCTGTTCAATGTGAAGTGGATCTGGCGCCCGATCCTATGAGTTTTCCTGCAGATGTACAGCTTTTGTTAACAGCAGGTCACAAAAGCGGTAAAAGGATCACTAAACTGATGTTTTCGAAACTAAAGTAAGTGAGAAATCTTCACAGCCCAAGGCTGCAAGCGTTGAACGTGTGGCATCAAGCTGACTCAATGTGCTGCCCTGACACTCGGACAGTACCGCCTGTTGCACAGTATTAAGTGCCTCATTGCTCATGTTCATCATAATCAGCGCGGCCTGCAATGGCGGCAAACTAGGGTTAAAAGCCGCATTCTCGGCATATTGGCCACGATAAATCTTGCCGCTTTGGCTGCGCAGTGCAACACCGCTAAAACTCTGGCTGTAGGGGGCGTGGCTGTGATTGGCCGCCTCAATCGCGGCTTGCTGTAGCAGATCACCGTCAACGTTAAAGCCGTGATCGATTGGCGTGAGCAGGCGCTCGGTAATATTCAAATCCGCCGGGCCAAAGGCATCAGGCAGATAATCACCCAGCGTGCTGATAGCGCGACCGGGTAAACTAATGCGGATAGCCGTACCGCTATTCAGTTCATTCATAAACTGACGGCAGTGGCCGCAAGGCGTGTAGTTAACGGTGATGGCATCCAGCTTTTCTTCACCGCGCAGCCAGGCGTGGGTGATGGCGCTTTGTTCCGCATGAACGGTTTGTTGCAGTGGAGCGTGCTCAAACTCCATATTGGCACCAAAGTACCAGTGACCGCTGACACCGCGCGAAATCGCCCCCACGTTAAAGTTAGACACGGTGGCGACTGCACAGCATGCAGCAATCGGCAGCAGCGCCAACGCCAGCGCATCCTCATCCAGACCGGTTTCCTGCTTCAGGTGCGCCACATCTTGCGGGCGGAGTACGCCCTGAAAATCAACCGAATCCAGCAGCGGTTGGATCGCCGCTTGTAACGAAGCGGGCAGGGCAGTAAAAGCAGCAGTAAATCGTGGATGCATGATGTGATGACCTCATAAACGCGTTAACGGCGATGCGCCGTCTGAGGGGTTATATGTGATCTATGTCGCTATGACAATGTAAGCTGATTCAGTTGTTTCAACTTTGCGAGATCTCTCGCAAAGTTTTAGCCAAACCAGTGCATCAGCAACGGAAAAAGAAACGGTGCCAGTAGCGAAGTAATGATGCCGCAAATCACTAACGCCAGAGAACTAAACGCCCCTTCCTGATAATCGATCTCCGCTGCACGTGCGGTGCCTAACGCGTGGGATGCATTGCCAATTGCTAATCCGCGTGAAGATTTGCTGCGCACGTTAAACAGATTGAGCAACATATGGCCGAACACCGCACCCAGTACCCCGGCAATCAGCACGCAGATAGCACTGATGGCGGGGATACCGTGCAGCGAGCCGGACACCGCCATGGCAATCGGCGTGGTGACCGATTTCGGCATGATGGTGGCGGCAATTTCTGGTGTTGCCCCCATCCACAGCGCGATAGCGGTGCCTGATACCATCGCGGTGATGCTACCGATAAAACACACGCTGATGATGGTTTTCCAGCGCGCGCGTATTTGATGCATCTGCTCATACAGCGGCAAGGCCAGCGCCACCACGGCCGGTTGCAACAGTTGGTTCAGGAATGCACTGCCGGCGAAATAGCGCGTGTAAGGAATATGTGTGAGCAGCAGAATGGGGATCACGATCGCCATCGCCACCAGTAATGGGTTAATGATGGAAATATTGATTTTTGCTGCCAGCTTGCGCGCTAACAGATAAGCCACCAGGGTAAGCGGTAGCGACCACCATGCGTCAGTCATGCGGCTGCTCCTGCGGACGTTGCAGACGCTCGGCGCTGATGCCGACAATCAACAGCACCAAAAACGTGCTGACAAAGCAGGAAACCACAATGGGCCCAAATTGGGCACTGAGAATATCAGTGTAACCCATTACGCCCACGCTGATGGGGACGAACAGCAGCGCCATATAGCGGATCAACAGATAGCAGCCAGGTTTGACCCACTCAACCGGCAGGATTTGCAGCGCCAGCAAGCTGAACAGCAAGAGCATGCCAATAATGCTCCCCGGAATGGTGATCGGGAGTAGGGCAGCAACACCATTTCCGGCATACAGCGCGGCATAAATAATCACAAAGGCACGCAAATAGTGCCAGCAAGCAGTTAACACGACAGGCTCCACACTAGAGGGGATACCCTTCATACTTCAAGTTGCATGTGCGTTGGCTACGTGCATTCACCTCAGTCACTTACTTCAGTAAGCTCCTGAGGTGAATGCACTTGCCGCCTTCCTGAACCAGGAGTAGGCCCCATGAGGGGACTCGAAATATTTTGGGTATAGATAAAAAAGCCGCCCCGAAGGCGGCTTGTTCAATTACTTAACCTGCATACCCGGTTTCGCACCGCTATCCACTGACAGCACGAACAGGTCTGAACCGCCTGAACCTGCTGACAGCACCATGCCTTCCGACACGCCGAAACGCATCTTACGTGGGGCAAGGTTAGCGACGATAATAGTCATCTTACCGACCAGCACCGACGGATCAGGATAAGCCGCACGAATGCCGGAGAAGATCTGGCGCTTCTCGCCGCCGAGATCCAGCTCCAGGCGCAGCAGCTTGTCAGAACCTTCAACCAACTCGGCTTTCTCGATCAGCGCGACGCGCATATCGACTTTGGCAAAATCGTCGATAGTGATGGTGTCGCCAATTGGCGCATCAGCCAGAGGACCGGTGACCGCAGGCTTATTTGCTGCTGCCGCGTCCTCTTTAGACGCCTCAATCAACCCTTCCACTTTCGCCATTTCGATACGACCGTACAGCGCTTTGAACGGGGCAACATCATGATTCAGCAGCGGCTGCGCAATCGCATCCCAGCTCAGTTCGCTCTGCAGGAAAGCTTCAGCACGTGCACTCAGCGATGGCAATACCGGCTTCAGCCAGGTCATCAACACGCGGAACAGGTTGATACCCATGGAGCAGATCGCTTGCAGGTCAGCATCGCGGCCTTCCTGTTTCGCCACCACCCACGGTGCCTGCTCATCAACATAGCGGTTAGCAATGTCGGCCAGCGCCATGATTTCGCGGATGGCTCGGTTGTATTCGCGGCTTGCCCAGGCTTCACCGATCTTCTCTGAAGCATCAACGAAGGTCTGATACAGCGCCGGATCGGCCAGTTCGCTCGACAGTTTGCCGCTGAAGCGTTTAGTAATGAAGCCCGCGTTGCGTGACGCCAGGTTTACCACTTTATTAACGATATCCGCGTTCACGCGCTGCACGAAATCTTCCAGATTGAGGTCGATATCATCGATACGTGAAGAGAGTTTCGCCGCGTAGTAGTAACGCAGGCTGTCAGCATCCAGGTGTTGCAGCCAGGTGCTGGCTTTGATGAAGGTGCCGCGTGATTTGGACATCTTCGCGCCGTTCACTGTCACATAACCGTGGACAAACAGGTTGGTCGGTTTGCGGAAGTTGCTGCCTTCCAGCATCGCTGGCCAGAACAGGCTGTGGAAGTAAACGATGTCTTTACCGATGAAGTGATACAGCTCGGTAGAGGAATCTTTCTTCCAGAACTCGTCGAAATTGATATCGCCGCGCTTGTCACACAGGTTCTTAAAGGAACCCATATAACCGATTGGCGCATCCAGCCACACGTAGAAATATTTGCCCGGCGCACCTGGAATTTCAAAGCCGAAGTAAGGGGCATCACGAGAAATATCCCACTGCTGCAAGCCAGAATCGAACCACTCCTGCATCTTGTTCGCAACCTGCTCCTGCAACGCACCTGAACGGGTCCAGGTCTGCAACATCGCACTGAATGACGGCAGGTCGAAGAAGAAGTGTTCTGAATCACGCAATACCGGTGTCGCACCAGATACCACTGATTTTGGATCGATCAGCTCGGTTGGGCTGTAGGTCGCGCTGCACACTTCGCAGTTATCGCCATACTGATCCGGTGACTTACATTTCGGGCAGGTGCCTTTCACAAAACGATCGGGCAGGAACATGCCTTTCTCGGGATCGTACAGCTGTGAAATAGTGCGGTTTTTAATGAAACCGTTTTCTTTCAGGCGGCCGTAGATCAGCTCAGACAGCTGGCGGTTTTCGTCACCGTGCGTCGAATGATAGTTGTCATAGCTGATGTCGAAACCGGCGAAGTCAGTTTCATGTTCCTGCTTCATCTCTGCGATCATCTGCTCAGGCGCAACGCCAAGCTGCTGAGCTTTCAGCATGATAGGCGTGCCGTGGGCGTCGTCGGCACAGATGAAGTAAACCTGATTGCCACGCATTCGCTGGTAACGGACCCAAATGTCAGCCTGAATGTGTTCAAGCATATGACCAAGATGGATAGAGCCGTTGGCGTACGGCAGTGCGCACGTTACCAGAATTTTTTTAGCGACATGAGTCATAGTTTGCGTAGCGTTCCGTAAGAAAAAAATCGGGCTTAGATGTTAACCGAAGCACCCTCTGGCGTAAACACAACTGCACGGCATCTGATATTATTGAAGACACACCACCGTGATTTGGCGTTATGAAAAGACAAGGAGTTGGGATGACTTCACAATCCCGGGAACATCACTCGCCCGAAGCGTTGCGTGCTGTGGTTATCGGCGTGCTGAGCGACTTTGAACATCCGACACTGCATCACAATCTGACAACCCTCAAAGCACTGCGTCATGTGGCGCTGCTGGATGGTAAACTGCATATCGAACTGGTGATGCCGTTTGCCTGGGCCAGTGCCTTTGAAGAACTAAAGGCGCAAACCAGCGCTGAATTGCTGCGTCTGACCCATGCCAGCGCGATTGACTGGCGCCTGCGCCATGACATCGCCACGCTGAAACGCGTGAAGAATCACCCTGGCGCCTCCGGGGTAAAAAACATCATCGCGGTAAGCTCCGGCAAAGGGGGCGTGGGTAAATCCAGCACTGCGGTGAATATGGCGCTGGCGCTGGTGGCGGAAGGCGCACGCGTCGGGATCCTCGATGCGGATATTTACGGGCCATCCATTCCCAATATGCTCGGCACCGAGAGCCAACGTCCGACCTCGCCGGATGGTACCCATATGGCACCGATCATGGCTCATGGCCTTGCGACCAATTCGATTGGATATCTGGTTACTGATGAAAATGCCATGGTGTGGCGCGGTCCGATGGCCAGCAAAGCCTTGATGCAACTGCTCAATGAGACGATGTGGCCGGACCTCGACTATCTGATTTTAGATATGCCGCCCGGCACCGGTGATATTCAGTTAACCCTGGCGCAAAACGTACCGGTGACCGGTGCGCTGGTAGTGACCACGCCGCAGGACATCGCGCTGATTGATGCCCGCAAAGGCATTGTGATGTTTGAAAAAGTCAGCGTGCCCGTGCTGGGTGTGGTGGAGAACATGAGCATTCACATCTGCAGCGAATGCGGCCACCACGAGCCGATTTTCGGCACCGGCGGTGCACAGAAACTGGCAGCGGATTACCATACGCGCTTGCTGGCGCAGTTGCCGCTGCATATTAATCTGCGTGAGGATCTGGATGATGGTGAGCCAACGGTGATCCGCCGTCCAGACAGCGAGTTCACCGCACTCTATCGCCAGTTAGCCGGGCGCGTCGCCGCACAGCTTTACTGGCAGGGCGAAGTCATTCCAGCGGATATCGCTTTCCGCGCGGTCTAACCTGCTGATTTTCTGCTGGCGCGTGCCGCCAGCGGAAAATGCATCAGCACATATTTTCCCTGATCGCTCTCGCCTACCGCTTCACGCTGCCAGCCGTGTTTCAGATAAAAAGTCTGGGCCGCTTGATTCTGCATCAGACATTTCAAAGCGCCGGTTGAGGTGAAACGCTGCTGCACGTGCTCCAGCAGTGCACTTCCCACACCACGCCCCTGAAAATCAGGGTCGACATACAGGCTGTGCAGGAAGTTGTCATTATCCAGTACACCGGCAAACCCTACGCGATGGCCATCGATCTCTGCAACCAGCACGGTTTCGCCGAGGATCACCGCATCAAAATCTTCAAGCTGCCACTCATCGCCAGCCAGCCATGTCCAGTTGCGACGGCGCGCCGCCAAAAAGAGCGTGCGCAGAAAAGGGCGGTCGGCTTCCTCAAAAAAACGAATCTTCACGCAATTCTCCCTCAAACTTTCTCACCTCTGTAGCGGCGCGATTCATCGCGCAACCGTCAGCAACACAGCGGATTTACCCCTGCGCGATAAATCGCGCCGCTACAAATGGTAATCGCTCTTTAAAAATAGTTGTCGCACCGGAAAAATATAAACCCTGTCAAATCATCGGGATTTCTGTGTAGAATGCCGCGGCAAGCCGCATGGAATCAGGCATCAGCGCTTTGATAGCTTTTGATTATCTAATTGATAACGACTGCATATTAGAAGTTGGCCCGGAAAAACTGTAACTTGCATCACATCTTTTAACGGAGGTCACCATGTCCATCATTAATACCAAAATCAAACCATTCAAAAACGCAGCGTTCAAAAACGGCGAATTCATCGATGTAACCGAGAAAGACGTTGAAGGTAAATGGAGTGTTTTCTTCTTCTACCCGGCTGACTTCACCTTCGTATGCCCTACCGAACTGGGTGACGTGGCAGACCATCACGAAGAACTGCAGAAAATGGGCGTAGACGTTTACTCCGTTTCTACTGACACGCACTTTACCCACAAAGCCTGGCACGGTTCTTCCGAAACCATCGCAAAAATCAAATACGCGATGATCGGTGACCCAACTGGCGCACTGACCCGTAACTTCGAAATCATGCGTGAAGACGAAGGTCTGGCTGACCGTGGTACCTTCATTGTTGACCCACAGGGCATCATCCAGGCTATCGAAATCACCGCTGAAGGCATTGGCCGTGACGCATCAGACCTGATCCGCAAACTGAAAGCGGCTCAGTACGTGGCTTCTCACCCAGGTGAAGTGTGCCCGGCTAAATGGAAAGAAGGCGAAGCAACACTGGCTCCATCTCTGGACCTGGTTGGCAAAATCTAAGCCACACCCAGCCATTCGATCTTTCTCAATCGGGTGCTACGGCACCCGATTTTCTTGACAGGAACTCACTATGCTCGATACCAATTTAAAAACACAGCTCAAGGCTTACCTTGAGAAATTAACGAAACCGGTTGAGTTGATTGCCACACTGGATGATGGCGCTAAATCTGCGGAGATCCGTTCTCTGCTGACCGATATCGCGAGCTTGTCAGAAAAAGTCAGCTTCCGTGAAGAGAATGATCGTCCGGTTCGTAAACCCTCTTTTCTGATCACTAACCCAGGCAGCCAGAGCGGCCCACGCTTTGCCGGTTCGCCAATGGGTCACGAATTTACTTCACTGGTCCTGGCACTGCTGCAGACCGGTGGACACCCGTCGAAAGAGTCACAGAGTCTGCTGGAGCAAGTGGTTGCTCTGGACACTGACCTGCATTTCGAAACCTATTACTCACTGTCGTGCCACAACTGTCCTGACGTGGTGCAGGCGCTGAATCTGATGGCGATCCTCAACCCGCGCATCAGCCACACCGCCATCGACGGCGGCATGTTCCAGAACGAAATCACCGAACGTAACGTGATGGGTGTGCCTGCCGTATTCCTTAACGGCACCGAGTTTGGTCAGGGCCGTTTAAGCCTGGCGGAAATCGTCGGCAAAGTGGATACCAATGCTGAGAAACGTGCAGCCGAAGAGCTGAACAAGCGTGATGCCTATGAAGTGCTGATCGTCGGCAGCGGCCCCGCGGGCGCAGCGGCAGCGATCTACTCTGCTCGTAAAGGCATCCGCACGGGCCTGATGGGCGAGCGTTTTGGCGGCCAGGTGCTCGACACGGTAGACATCGAAAACTACATCTCCGTCCAGAAAACCGAAGGCGCTAAGCTGGCTGGTTCATTGCGTGCGCACGTCGATGACTACGATGTAGACGTCATTGACACCCAGAGCGCGATTAAGCTGATTCCGGCGGCGAAAGAGGGCGGTCTGCACGCGATTGAAACCGCATCTGGCGCAGTACTGAAATCACGCAGCATCATCATCGCCACCGGCGCACGCTGGCGCAACATGGGTGTGCCGGGTGAAGAGCAGTATCGCACCAAAGGCGTCACCTACTGCCCACACTGTGACGGCCCGCTGTTTAAGGGCAAACGCACGGCGGTGATCGGCGGCGGCAACTCTGGAGTGGAAGCGGCTATCGATCTGGCTGGCCTGGTTGAGCACGTGACGCTGCTGGAATTTGCCAGCGAAATGCGTGCCGATAAAGTGTTGCAGGACAAACTGCGTAGCCTGAAAAACGTCGATGTGATTCTGAATGCCCAGACCACCGAAGTGAAAGGCGACGGCAGCAAAGTGACCGGCTTGAGCTACATCGATCGTAACAACCAGACCAGCCACGAGATCGCGCTGAGCGGTATCTTTGTGCAGATTGGTTTGTTGCCAAACACCACCTTCCTCGAAGGTGCGGTGGAGCGTAACAAAATGGGCGAGATCATCATCGATGCCAAGTGCGAAACCAGCCTGAAAGGCGTATTCGCCGCCGGTGACTGCACCACGGTGCCGTACAAGCAGATCATCATTGCCAGCGGTGAAGGCGCTAAAGCCTCACTCAGCGCCTTTGATTATCTGATCCGCACCCAACCGGCTGAATAAGTTTTATTGCGATAGCCACGCAGCAGCCCCGCACCTTGTGTTGCGGGGCTTTTTTTTGCCCGATGATTATCCCAGCCAGCGGCGCGCTTCAGCATCGCTAATATCACGATAATACACTTTGTGTATTTGTTCTCCGCACCCTTTACACTGCGCTTCAATGTGCGTCGAAAAATAGTGGCGACCACCAGGAGAAATTGCCCCTTTACGGGAAATACGAATCTGATGCCAACGATGTGCGTGCGGAATAAAGCTGAATAACTTTAGGTTCATTTTCGATCCCGGAATTGGGTGGGCAGAGTCTGTCTTCAAGTCCGGAGGGGGATTAGGCCGTTTTATGGGATGTCAGGCGTTGATGCTAATCAATTAGTGGTATTGATTATCTTAATTTCCGCGTTTTTGCCTATGTAGATTAAAAAAGGAATTAATACATTAAGCGGATATATTTTCAGTTATTGATCTGGTGGGTGATGTTTATTTTATTGATGGAGGATGAATATTTTATATTTTGATGTGGCGCAATTATTCTCTCTCACCGCACAAACCACAATTTACAACCTGCGCGACTGCGCTTATCCTGTCGTCGGCATGTTCTGCATGCCATGACTCGGGGTGCCCCTGTATACAGGGCTGAGATACACCCGCTGACCTGATCTGGATAATGCCAGCGTAGGGAAGTCAGATGCCTGACCGCATTCGCCTTCTTGATCGCCGGTTGGGAGCTTTATGACACACCAGCCTGAAATACTCTCCACTACGCAGCTCGCGCAATCCCTGCACTTACTGCGGCAGCAAACTCCGTTAGTGCACTGCATGACCAACGACGTAGTGCAAACCTTTACCGCTAATGTGCTGCTGGCGTTGCAGGCGTCTCCGGCGATGGTGATTGACCCAGAAGAGGCGGCCCAATTTGCTGGTTTCGCGGATGCGTTGCTGATCAATGTGGGTACCTTAACCCGCGACCGCCGCGATGCGATGTTAGCCGCCGTGCAGGCCGCGCAGAAAGCAGGAACACCCTGGACGCTCGATCCGGTGGCAGTGGGTGCGTTATCACTGCGCACCGAATTCTGCCAACAGCTGCTGGGCCTGCAACCCGCCGCGATTCGTGGCAATGCTTCTGAAATCCTTGCGCTAGCCAATCAGGCGGCTGGAGGGCGTGGCGTGGATAGCGTGCATCAAGCGGATGCCGCGCTGAGCTCAGCCCAGCAACTGGCGCAGAAATATCAAACCGTTGTCGCGGTAACCGGAGAAGTTGATTACGTCACTGACGGTAAAAGCACGCTGGCGATCCCTGGTGGCAGCCCCTTGATGACGCGTGTGGTCGGCACCGGTTGTGCACTGTCTGCGGTGGTTGCTGCTTTCGCCAGCTTGCCAGGCGAGCGCCTGCAGCACATTGCAGCAGCGTGCCGCGTGATGTCGTTGGCGGGTGAGCAGGCTGCACGTCAGGTGCAGGGGCCCGGCAGTTTTGTCGCCGCTTTCCTTGACGGACTCTGGACTCTGGAGGTGGCGGCATGAAACGCATCAATGCTTTAACCATCGCTGGCACCGATCCAAGCGGTGGCGCGGGTATTCAGGCCGATCTCAAAGCCTTCTCCGCGTTGGGCGCTTACGGCACCAGTGTGATCACCGCACTGGTGGCGCAGAATACCTGTGGTGTGCAGTCGGTGTATCGTATTGAACCTGATTTTGTTGGCGCGCAGCTGGATTCGGTGCTGGACGATGTGCGCATCGATGCCGCCAAAATCGGTATGCTGTCTGAAACTGCGATTGTTGAAGTGGTCGCGCAGCGGCTGAAACGCGCCAGCCTGCCATTTGTGGTGCTGGATACGGTGATGATTGCGAAAAGCGGTGATCCGCTGCTGTCACCCGATGCGGTGGCGAGCGTGCGTGAGTTACTGCTGCCGCACGTCTCATTGATCACGCCGAACCTGCCGGAAGCGGCAACGCTGCTGGGTCGCGATATGGCGCAGGATGAGAAGAGCATGCTGATGCAGGGCGATGCGCTGCTGGATCTCGGCTGCGAAGCGGTGCTGATGAAGGGCGGCCATCTGAGTGATGCCGAAAGCCCAGACTGGCTGATTACACGTGCAGGACGTCAGCGCTTCACTGCCCCGCGCGTCAATACGCGACATACCCATGGCACGGGCTGCACGCTCTCGGCGGCGCTGGCGGCGTTGCGCCCTCGTCATGATAACTGGTCAGATACGGTAGAAGAGGCCAAAGCCTGGCTGCAACAGGCGCTGCTGCATGCTGATTCACTGGAAGTCGGGAAGGGCATTGGGCCGGTGCACCATTTCCATCAATGGTGGTAGGGCGTAACGCCAGATTGCCGCTTTTTCACTGCGTATCCGTCTGAAAAATGGTGTCAGCAATTTGCCAGCCTGGCGCTTTTCGGTCCAGGCTGTTGGAGGCGAATCGGCAGGTGCCGGTTCCCATCCAGCCATTTATTCAGGAGTCAACATGACGGACATCGTACAGTTATTGGGCAAAGAAGCGGACACCCTTCTTCAACATCGCTGCATGACCATTCCAGCGGACAGCCTTTATTTACCCGGCGCGGATTATGTTGATCGTGTCATGATCGACAACAATCGTTCTCCTGTCGTATTACGCAACATGCAAACGCTATACAACACCGGACGTCTGGCAGGGACCGGCTATTTGTCGATTTTGCCGGTCGACCAGGGTGTTGAACACTCTGCGGGTGCCTCATTTGCTGCTAATCCGGCCTATTTCGATCCCAGGAATATTGTTGAGCTGGCGATTGAAGCCGGCTGTAACTGTGTTGCGTCAACCTATGGCGTATTGGCATCCGTGTCGCGCCGCTATGCGCACCGCATTCCGTTTATGGTCAAGCTCAACCATAACGAGACGCTGAGTTATCCGACCCAATATGACCAGACGCTGTATGCCAGCGTAGAGCAGGCATTCAACTTGGGTGCTGTCGCCGTTGGCGCAACCATCTACTTCGGCTCTGAGCAATCACGTCGTCAGATCGAAGAGATCTCAGCGGCCTTTGAGCGCGCGCACGAACTCGGCATGGTGACGGTGCTGTGGGCGTATCTGCGTAACAATGATTTCAAGAAAGATGGCGTGGATTACCATGCCAGCGCCGATTTAACAGGCCAGGCGAACCATTTGGCCGCCACCATTGGCGCGGATATCGTGAAGCAGAAAATGGCGGAGAATAATGGCGGTTACAAGGCAGTGAACTTCGGTCATACCGACGATCGGGTTTACAGCAAACTGACCACCGAGAACCCGATCGATCTGGTGCGCTACCAACTGGCGAATTGCTATATGGGACGTGCAGGGTTGATTAACTCCGGCGGTGCTTCGGCAGGGGCCACCGACGTGGCAGAGTCTGTGCGTACGGCGGTGATTAACAAACGTGCGGGCGGAATGGGGCTGATTCTGGGCCGTAAGGCGTTTAAGAAGTCGCTGAAGGAAGGTGTGGAGTTGATTAATGCGGTGCAGGATGTCTATTTGTCGAAAGATGTGACTATCGCGTAATTAAACCTGGCTTACTGGCCATTTCGCTGGCGGGCAGTGCGCGTCCTTGGTCACATACTGATGTATGCTCCCAAGGCCTGTGCGCTGGCCGCCAGCGAACTGCCTGCGCCGCCGACGGTTTAATCCGATGGGGGCTCCAAAAACAAAGGCGTTTGAAACTACTCGCTATTTCGTACAGCAATCAGCGTAATGGTCAAAATGCGATTTCGCAGGCGGGCAGTGCGCGCCCTTGGTCACATACTGATGTATGCTCCCAAGGCCTGTGCGCTGGCCGCCCCAAAACCTATGGCGCTTCAAACCACTCGCTATTGCGTTCAGCTATTGGCGTGATGGTCAAAATCATCTCTTGCAGATGGCGGCGCATGGCGCTTTCTGCGGCCTCAACGTCTTTGGCTTTCAACGCGCAATAGATATCTTCATGCTGCTGGATCAAACTTTCCGGCGGGGATACTTCACTCAGCGTCAGGAAGCGCACACGGTCCATGGTGGCTTTGATATTCTCCACCGTCTCCCATGCCAGCAGGCAGTTAATCCCTTCGGCTATCAGACGGTGAAATTCATCGTCCAGAGTTAAAAATGCCTGGCTGTCCTGGCGCTCTGCGGCTAAGCGTTGTAACTGAAGATTATGCTCCAGCGCCATCAGTCCCGTGGGGCCCATCTCCAGTGCCGCACGACGCACCACGGCGATTTCAACCGCTTCACGGATAAAGCGCCCATCCGCCACGCGCTGTGCAGAAATTTTGCGCACGAAAGTGCCACGCTGCGGCAGCACTTGAACCAGACCAGCTTCCGCCAGCTTGATAAAGGCCTCGCGCACCGGCTGGCGCGACACGTTAAAGCGCGCGGACACCTCTTTTTCCGACAGCAATGAGCCCGGATGAATGGCGCAGGTCACGATATCTTTGCGCAAATAGCGATAGATCTGCTGATTGACGGGTTCGCTGGTGGTTATGGTATAGGCAATCGACATGCAGCAATATCCGTATTACGGCTGGCGCAAGCCAGCCCGATGAGAAAGGTTCAGTCTAATCAGCACGCTGCATCTGCGCTACACATTTGTGAAGGCGCTTATGCCTGTGCCACCAAGGCATGTACAGTAGCGCGTGCGCCCTGCTTCGCAAGTTGCTGATAGAGTTCTGTGACGCGTGCAACAAAGGCGCTGTGGTGCAGCAGATCATCGCCGAATACGGCTTTCAGGCCGATAAGCGCTTTTACGCGTTCTGAGCCATCTTCACTGTGAGCCACAATGCTCGCCAACTGCTCTTTCAGCGGATCGCGAATCTCAATCGGCTGACCTTGCTCATCCACGCCGCTGACATAACGCATCCAGCCCGCGACACCCAGCAGCAGATAATCGCATGAGGTGCCATTACGCAGATGCCAGCGCACGCTGTCCAGCATGCGCTGCGGCAGCTTCTGAGTGCCATCGGTCGCGATTTGATAAGTGCGATGCTTAATGGCGCGATTTTCGTAACGCGCAATCAGTGAATCAGCGTAGGCCACTAAGTCTACGCCTTGCGTACGCAGCGTCGGAGCCTGATCTTGCAGCATCAACGCGCGCGCTGCCGTGCGGAAATGGGCATCGGCCATGCAATCGCTGATGTGTTCATACCCTGCCAGGAAACCGAGGTAAGCCAGGAATGAGTGGCTGCCATTCAGCATACGCAGCTTCATCTCTTCGAACGGCAGTACGTCACTGACCAGTTCCGCGCCAGCATTTTCCCAGGCAGGACGGCCACTCACGAAGTTATCTTCAATCACCCACTGGAAGAACGGCTCGGCTTCGACAGCAACAGGGTCGCTGCTGCCCAGGCGAGCTTCCAACGTGTCAAACGCGGCATCGGTCATCGCGGGCACAATGCGGTCGACCATGGTGGAAGGGAAGGTGATATGTGCGTGAATGTACTCGGCCAGTTCAGGGCTGTGGCGTTCTGCCAGTTGCGTGATGACATTGCGGGTCACGTGGCCGTTTTCCGGCATGTTGTCACAGGACATCACGCTGAAAGGGGGAAGATGGCGGGCGCGACGGCGAATAATGGCGGCCAGAATCAGCCCCGGCAGCGAGCGCGGCTGCTCCGGATTTTCGAGGTCATGCACGATATCGGGATGATCAGGGTTGAGCTTGCCGCTCGACGGCATATAGCAATAGCCTTTCTCGGTGGCGGTCATCGAGACGATGGCGACGTCAGGCTGACTCATGGCTTCAATCACCGCATCAATACCGTCGCCCTTGCCGTGCAACGCTTGTGTCACCACGCCAATCACGCGGGTATTAAGGCTGTCATCCGCCATCTCGGTCACGGTGTAGAGTAAGTCTTGCTGGCGCAGAGCCTGAATCAGTGCACCGCTGTTGAGATTGACTTCGCAGTAGCCCCAGTCACTCCCCTGCGCAGCCAGCTTATCGGTGGCGAGGGCCTGATGGGCGCGATGGAAGGCACCAAAGCCGATATGCACCATGCGGGTTTTTAACTGGCTACGGTCATAAGCGGGGCGTTGGACGTCGGCGGGAAGGCGATCAAGCTCTAACATAGGAATTCCTTTTAGCAAATGGGGCGCAGAGCGCCCCATTATGGTCAAACTGTTAAGCGGAGACGGGTTTATCTGCGGTCTTTGGGCTGCGAATCACAAACAGCACTAACATCGCGCCAATCCCGGCAACACAGCCCGCCAGAATGAACGCACTGTCGAATTTACCGGTGTGCTGCACGATATAGCCGGTGACAATCGGGCCGACAATTCCGGACAGGCTGCCGATTAAATGGATAAAGCCACTGATACTACCCACACGGCTTTTGTGCACCACGTCCTGAATAATCGCCCAGTAAATTGCGCCGGTAATGTAGAGGAAGAAGATGGAGATCGACATCATGATCACCGCCGAATTCACTTCTTTAATCGTACCCGCCAGCGCCACACAAATCGCCGCCGCCAGCAGTGACACGACCAACACAATCTTGCGCGATAGCAGCAATTTTCCGGTGATATTAAAGATTTTATCCGAAATCCAACCACCCAATGCCAGACCCACGAAGCCCACAATCCACGGGATCATGGTGGTGATACTCATGGATTTAATATCCAGGCCATGCGCCTGCACCAGATACGCCGGGAACCAGCTCAGGAAGAAGAACAGGATGTAGTTGTAGCAGAAGAAGGCAAATGCGGTCACCAGGATAATCGGCTGGCGCAGGTAATAGCCCATGCCGTGCGCTTTGCCTGAAGGATCGATCACATCGGCAGGCTCTTCCGCTTTCAGTTTTTCGACCAGAGCGCGCTCTTCAGGTGACACTTTTTTGCTGCGGGCCGGGTTATCTGCCGCGAAGAAGAACCACAGGCCCATCCACACCAGACCAATCACGCAGATCACCACGAACGCCGGACGCCAGCCAAATGACAGGGCCAGATAGCCGACAATCGGGCCCGCGACTGCACCACCCAGAGGGGAACCGGCACTGAGCAAGCCCATGGCGGTTGCGGCCTGTTTTTTCGGGAACCAGCCGTTGATGGCCTTGTTCGCCGAGGCGCAAATCGGACCTTCCGCCATGCCGAACAGCACGCGCAGAATCATCATCGACCAGAAGCCAGTGGCCAGCGCGGTCATGCCGCAGAACAGCGACCACATGCCGACTGCGGTGCCCAGCACGATGGTCGGGCCGAATTTATCGGTCGCCAGGCCACCAATAAAGTTAAACAGCGCATAGCCAAAGAAGAAACTCCCGAAAATCATGCCGAACTGCTCGGCGTTGATCATCAGATCTTTTTCCACCAGCGGTACAGTCAGGGACAGGGCAATACGATCGAGGTAGTTGATCATATAAACCAGGAACAACAGCAGTACGAGGGTCCAGCGTAGGTTCTTAAGCATACAAACTCCGACCTAATAGTTTTTCTAGTTTTGCCGGCGGGTACGCACCGGCATTAAGGACACCTGGTGTGAAGATTAACTCAACCCATTTGGAGAATCACTTTGCAGCAGGTACGGGGATCTTTTTCAAACAACGTCATGGCACGTTCAATCTCTGCGAGTGGGAAATAGTGCGTGACCAGTTTTTCAGGCTGGATCAGGCCTTTTTCCATCCACTCAATGACCTGCGGGAAACGATTACTGTTGAGGCGCGAGGTAAACAGCGATAACTCTTTGCTGGTCAACGCTTGCTGCGTGATGCTGCAAGGCTCGCCAGAGAAGCCAAGTAGCCCGATACGTGCCGCCGGGGAGGCAAGGGCAGCAGATTCGGCCAAAATAGAAGGATGGCAGGCAGCATCGATAATCAGCGTGGGCTGAATGCCTTCCAGCTGGGCTGCCAGTGGGATCTCGCTGTTATTGAATACGCGGTCAGCGCCATTTTCCTGTGCCAGTGCCAGACGCTCTGGCAGACGGTCGACCACCAGCACCTGTGCCACGCCATAAACGCCTTTCAGCACCTGAATCGCGGTCAACCCCATCGGTCCTGCGCCATAAATCAGTGCCACATCGTTTGGCTGAGGTTTCAGGAAAGCGGTGATGTTCGCGGCGATGGTAAAGGGTTCAACCATGCTGGCGAGTTTGTCTGGAATAGCGGTGGGCAGACGGAAAGCATTTTTAGCCGGGGCAACGGCAAACTCACTGAAGCCGCCATCACGATGCACACCAATCACCTGCAATTCTTTGCAGACGTTAGGGCGCCCGATGGAGCAGGGATAGCAGTGACCGCAGCTGACCACGGGATCAACGGCCACGCGCTCCCCGATGCGAGCGGCATCAACACCGTCGCCTACCGCATCAATCAGGCCAAAGAACTCATGACCAATGACGCGCGGATATTTGGCAAACGGATTATGACCATGCCAGATATGCACATCAGAACCGCAGATGCTGGCAAACTGCACTTTGACACGCACTTCACCCGCGGCCGGTGCTGGCAGGGGACGGTCTGCTAAAACGAGTTCACCCGGTTGTTCAATTACGACACTTTTCATCATTTACTCCTGGCCGGCGCGGACGTTAAACGGTGCTGCTGGCATTAACGGGAAAGCAATGATGAAAAAATACGCTTACCAATACTACCATACAAGTCGGCGTTAAAGAGTTGTGAAGGCAGTCACAGAGCGAAGAGGTAACCAGAGGATCGGTGAGGTAAGTAAACAGGGTAAATCGCAGGCATAAAAAAAGCAGCCTTATAGGCTGCTCTTTTCAAGAATTTGGCTCCTCTGACTGGACTCGAACCAGTGACATACGGATTAACAGTCCGCCGTTCTACCGACTGAACTACAGAGGAATTGTTTGGAACGGGGCGCATAGTAACGAGCAGGCTCGGGCTTGTCAAAGCCCTTTTTCATAATTTATTCCGACTGCTGAATAAAGCGTCAATTCCTGCGCCTGAGTGGCTGCCAGAGTGCGAACTCGCACACAATCTGAGCCTCATTGTGATCCATGTCACCAATCGTATGCAAAATTACATTCTGATTTGTCGGTTTTGTCAGATACCTCGCATGTATGATCACAGATATTTCATTTCGCCGTTGTGGGCTGAAAAAGCGAAACATATATTCCAGATCAATTTCCATCCATAACGCCAGGTGCAGCATGAACAAAGTCAGAATCGGTATGATCGGTAGTGGTTACATTGGTCGTTGTCACGCAATTGCTTACGCTCAGGCACCGACGGTGTTTGCGCTGAAAGGGGAAATCGTGCGGGAAATGCTGGCGGAGGTAAACCCGGAGCTGGCAGCAAAGCAAGCCGCAACCTTTGGCTTTGCACGTTCAACGGGTGACTGGCATGAGCTGGTGCGCGACCCCAACATTGATGTAGTCGATATTTGTGCGCCTAACTTCCTGCATAAAGAGATGGCGCTGGAAGCGATTCGCCACGGTAAGCATGTCTATTCAGAGAAGCCGCTGTCACTGTCGGTGGCGGATGCCGAAGAGATGGTGCAGGCTGCCGAGAAAGCGGGCGTGAAAACCCTGGTCGGCTTTAACTATATGAAAAACCCGACCAGCCAACTGGCGCGTGAAATCATTGCGCGTGGTGAAATTGGTGACGTGGTGCACTTCTACGGTACGCACAACGAAGATTATCTGGCGCGTCCAGAAACCCCGCTGGACTGGCACTGTCAGAAAGCACTGGCCGGATTAGGGGCGTTGGGCGATCTGGCGGCGCATATTGTGAATATGGCGCACTACCTGGTGGGCGATATCGAAGAAGTCAGCGGCGATATGATGACGGTGATTAAGCAGCGTCCCGATCCCAAAGACCCTTCGCGCCAGCTGCCGGTGGAAAACGAGGACCAGGCCAGTGCGCTGTTGCGCTTTAAAAATGGCGCACACGGCGTGTTTGAAACCTCACGTATCGCCTGTGGCAGCAAAATGGGCCTGACCTATGTCGTGACCGGTACCAAAGGCACGCTGCGTTACACCCAGGAGCGCATGGCAGAGCTGGAACTGTATATCCATGATGAACCGGCAGGACGTCAGGGCTTCAAAACCATTCTTACCGGACCTGCGCACCCTGATTACGCTAACTTCTGTGTCTCAGCCGGTCACGGCATTGGCTTTAACGATCAGAAAACCGTGGAGATCCGCGATTTGATCAATGGCATTGCGGCAGGCGACCGCATGTGGCCCGATTTCGCGGAAGGCTTGCAGGTGCAGAAGGTGCTGGAAGCGGTAGCGGTGTCAGCGGCAGAACGCCGTTGGATGACGGTGTAAAAAAATGGGTCGCCATGAATGGCGACCCTTATATCTCGATCATTCTCCTCCGGGTGCTATGATCCCCGACTGATCATCGGGAAGTTGCTGGTGAGATGGGGGCGACCC